>NZ_JBSFWJ010000023.1:0-81395 GCF_053592695.1 Saccharopolyspora sp. NPDC002578
CGCTGATCTGCGGCACGCCCACCCCGGCCACGACGCGGGTCGTGCAGATCGAGCCGGGCCCGACGCCGACCTTCACCGCGTCCGCCCCGGCGTCCACGAGGGCCTGCGCCCCGGCGCGGGTCGCGACGTTGCCGCCGATCACGTCGACGGAGTGGCCCAGTTCCTTCTTCAACGTGGCCACCGTCTCCACCACGGCGCGGGAGTGGCCGTGCGCGGTGTCCACGATCAGCACGTCGACTCCGGCGTCGACCAGCGCCATCGCGCGCTCGTGCGAGTCGGCGCCGACGCCGACGGCCGCGCCGCACAGCAGCCGGCCGTCCGGGTCCTTGGTGGCGTTGGGGTACTGCTCGGTCTTGACGAAGTCCTTCACCGTGATCAGCCCGCGGAGCTTGCCCGCGTTGTCCACGATCGGCAGCTTCTCCACCTTGTGCCTGCGCAGCAGGCCGAGCGCGGCTTCGGCGGTCACGCCGACCTGCGCGGTCACCAGCGGCGCGGGCGTCATGATCTCGCGCACCCGCCGGGTGTGATCGGCTTCGAACCGCATGTCGCGGTTGGTGATGATGCCGACGAGGGTGCCGTCCGGGTCGGTCACCGGGACCCCGGAGATCCGGAAGCGGGCGCACAGCGCGTCCACCTCACCCATCGTGTCCTCCGGCGAGCAGGTCACCGGGTCGGTGACCATGCCCGCTTCGGAGCGCTTCACGACCTCGGCCTGCGCGGCCTGCTCCTCGACGGAGAGGTTGCGCTGCAGGATGCCGACACCGCCCTGGCGGGCCATGGCGATCGCCATCCGCGCCTCGGTGACGGTGTCCATGGCCGCGGACACCAGCGGCACCCGCAGCCGCACGTTGCGCGACAGCTGGGTGCCCGTGTCGACGCCGCTGGGGATCACATCGGACTCATCGGGAAGCAGCAGCACGTCATCGAAGGTCAACCCGAGCGTCGCGAACTTCGCAGGGAATCCGGGGGCGGTCAGTTCGCTGGTCATGGCGAGGCGGTGTGCCTTCCTGCAAGCAACGGTGTGGTTACCGAAGGTTCCGGGCGGGGGCGCATCGGCGATACCGGGCCACCGGAAACGGCGGTTCGACGACGTCCCCGGCGCGAGCGGCAGGTGCGATTCACCCATGATAGAGACCCGCTGGTCAGGGATGGTCAGCGGTGGGGCGCCCGCGCGTGCGCCCCCGCGCGGGCGCCCCGAGCGGGAGTGCAGGTCGCGGTGGGCGGTACCGTGCCGTCCGTGCCGCACGATCCGCTTCCCCCAGACCCGTTCGCGGGAGACCCGGACGATCCGAGCAGAGCGCTCGACGACCAGGACCCCGAGTTCGGCCCGCCGCTGGGCGAGGACGAACGAGCCGAACTGCTGTCCGATCTGACCGACCTCGCGGTCTACCAGGCGTTGCTGGAGCCGCGCGGAGTCCGCGGCATCGTCGTGGACTGCACCGACTGCGGCGAGCCGCACTACCACGACTGGGAGCTGCTGCGCTCCAGCCTGGAGCAGCTGCTGCACGACGGTCGGATGCGCCCGCACGAACCGGCTTTCTCCCCGGACCCCAGCGACTACATGAGCTGGGAGTACTGCCGCGGCTTCGCCGACGGCGTCACCGAGACGGAGAACGAGAGCAGCCGCTGACGGTGCGCTCGACCGGTTCCCGCAGCGATGCCGCGCGCCCGCGGCGGCCCTGATCCGGCACTCTCCCGCCCTGGTCCGGCGCGCGCCGGAGTTCAGCCACGAACGGGATTCATCCCGAACTCCGCCGAAAGAACGGATCCGCGCCCTGGTGGACGCGGATCCGGATGTTCAGTTCGGCCGGGGGAACAACCCGCCGCCGTGGTTCGGGTCCGAGGTGGAACCGTCGGTGCTCCCGCTGGAGGGCACGTCCGTGCTCCCGCTGGTCTCGCTCGGCTGCGTGGTCGGCTCCGTCGGCTCCTGCGAGGAGCTCGGCGTGCTCGGCGACGTCGGCGTCGGCAGGTCCGTCGGCGGCACCTGCGGGTGCGACGGCGGCGGCGGCTCCACGGTCGTCGTCGGCACGTGGTCCGAACTCGACGTGGACTCCGAGGTCGACGGGTCGGACGGGTGGGAGCCTTCGAACTGCTGCCGCAACGCCTCGTGCTGCGCTTCCAGCTCCTTCAGCCGGTCGCCGGCGTCCTGCATCGTCCGGCGCGCGAGTGCGAGCGAGGCCCGCGCATCGCTGCGCTGGCCCGAGTTCCACTGCTCCTCGGCCTGGTCGAGCTGGTCCTGGGCTTGCGCCGCGGCCTTGGACTCCTGTGCGTGGTCGGTGTAGAGCACCTGCGCCACACCCCACAGCATGTCGCCGGGCATCGCGTCCCGCGCCGCCAGGCCCACACCGGTGAAACCGATCATCAGCACCGCCGCGGCCGAGGCCACCGGAACCAGGTGCCTGCGGCGGGACTTGCGCCGCGGACGGCTGCCCGCGGCGATCGCGGCGACGGCGGCGTCGGTGTCCACGAGGTCACCGATCGGGGCCGCGTCGACCTCCCGGCGCCACGCGACGAGCAGCGACTCCAACCCGGGCCCGGTGTCCGCGGATTCCGCGGGCACGCTCGGGTTGGTGCCGCCGAGCGCGTCGAGCAGCGCGTCGTCGGCCTGCAGTTCGGAGAGGTTCAGCGGCTCCGCGCCGACCTCGTCGGGATCGATCAGCCCCGCGGCGGTCGCCTGCGCGGTGTCGGCGGCGGCATCGGTCGCCAGCGGGCGCTGCCGGAAGTCCAGGACGGTGGCGCCGGCGCTCACCGGCTCCGCCTCGAACTCCTCCTCGGGGCGCGCGACGCGGATCGTCGACTCCGCTGCCGCGTCGTCATCCGCGCCGTCGACCCGCGCGGCGGGTTCGTCGTACGTGGCCGAATCGGCCGAATGGCCGGTAGAGTGGTCCTCGGCGTCCGGCACCGGACCGTCGGTGACCCCGGCGGCGTTCGACCCGGCTGCCACCGAGGTGGCGGAGTCGGACTCTCGATTGTCGATCAGCTCGGCTCCCTCGCCAGCGGCGGGCACGGCCGGAGAGTCCTCCGAAGCACGTGTCTCGCCCGCACGGTCGTCCTGCCGGCCGGAATCGACGGGAACGTCCGAGGTGTGCTCCCTTTTCGGGGAGCGCTCGGGCTCTTCCCGCTCGACCATTCAGACCACCTCCTCCGCGGACAGCGTCTTGCGTAGCCGGGCCAGTGCGCGGTGCTGTGCCACCCGCACCGCTCCCGGAGTCGAACCGACCGCTTCGGCGGTTTCCTCCGCGGACAACCCGACGACCACCCGGAGCAGCAGGATCTCCCGCTGCTTGGCCGGGAGGACACGCAATAGCTGCGCCATCCTGCCCGAAAGCTCACCTTGCATGGCCCGCTGCTCCGGTCCAGCCTCGGACTCCGGGGTGTCCGGAACGTCCGCCACCGGTTCGGAGCGGTTGCGGGCCGACGCTCGGTGCGCATCAGCCACCTTGTGTGCGGCGATGCCGTACACGAACGCCAGGAAAGGACGACCCTGGTCCCGGTAGCTGGGCAGCGCCGTCAACACGGCGAGGCACACTTCCTGGGCGACGTCATCCGCCGAAGCGAACGACCGTTCGTTTCGTCCTACCCTGGCGCGGCAGTACCGCACCACCAAAGGACGGATTTCGGCCAGCAAGCGCTCGATCGACTGACGATCGCCGTCGACGGCGGCGCCTACAAGTGCGTCCAGCCCGTCCCCCACGTTGCTCATCGCAGACAGCAGCCCTGGTGTTACGCGTTCAAGCGACTCGGATTTGCCCGGCGAACATCACGTGCTCCGCACGCAGCGCCGAGGTCACCGTACCGGGAAAGGACAGATCCCTGAACAGGGAGTGGGGGCCAGCGGCGGTCGTTGTCACGTAACCATAACTACCAGATATCCACCCGAGCATCGTCCGCCCAGTACGGAACTCGCACTGATCGACGGATGGTAAGGGCGGACGCGGCGACCGCGATCGACTCCCGGCTCGACCTGGCCGGGTCATGAGACGTGTCCGTCGCCACGTCCCGGTGCGATGCACCGGGGCATGGCGACGGAAGTCCTGCCGACACCGCCGAGCCCGAACGGCGGCGTCGAGGTGAACCGGGTGGCGGCCGAGGGCCGCGTTCCGGCGAGGGGCGTCACACAACAGGAAGGAGCTCCCACGGAACCTCCGCGGATCATCCGTCGAGCCCTCGCGCGCGAGAACTCGGTCGCCGGGCCAGGCCGGGCGCCGGAACCGTCCGGGACGTGCGCCCCGGAACCGGTGCGGCGCGGGGCACGGTCCGCCGCCCGCGGGCGATCGGCGCACGTGGCGCTCCGACCGGAACCCGGATGATCGAGCGAGCAGGTGGGCATCCGTGGCAGTCCGTTCGGCTCAGGCGACCAGTCCCCGGCGGAACCCGTGCGCCACGGCCTGCGCCCGATCCCGGACTCCCAGCTTGCGGAAGAGCCGGCGGGCGTGGGTCTTGACGGTGTCTTCGGACAGGTAGAGCTCGCGGCCGATCTGGCCGTTGCTCTTGCCCTGGCTCATCCCCCGCAGCACTTGCAGCTCTCGCTCGGTGAGCTGCACGCCCGGGTCGGACGGCTGCCGCGGCGCGGGGACGGACGTGCTGGCCAGGGTGTGCGCCAGCGCGGCGACCAGTTCCGGCCGCGAGGCGTCCCAGCGCAGGTATCCGCGCGCACCACCGGCGATCGCCGCCGCGATGCTGCCCGCGTCGTCCGGCGCACCGAAGACGATCACATTGGCTTGGGGATGAGCGGAGACGAGCCGTCTGGTGGCCTCGACACCGTTCGGCACCGCTCGCTGGGTGCCGACCAGCACGACGTCCACCGCTTGCCGCGCGAAGCGGGCGAGCAGCTCATCACCGTGGGCTACGCAATCAATCCGACTCACTCCGGGGACAGCAGACATCACGCGAGTGAGTCCTTCCCGGACGCTACGTCGGTCATCGCAGATCAGGACCGTCGTCACGGGAACTCCTTCCTGCAGGCGGGTGACGTTCCACTTCCCCTATCGGACGCAGCGGGGCGGACCTTGACACGATCTAGTGCTGAATCCGTCCAGAGATCGGCTCACGCCACCCCATCGAGATATTCACCGGAACGGAGCAGGGGCCGACGCGGGCACGCACGCCTTCCTACGTCACCCGCCGATTAAGGCCCATACCTGCGATGTTCACCCGTGCGTGGGCCTGCCGAGCGATCCGCCACCCGATCTCGCGACACCCGGCAATCAACTGACAACGTTCGAATGTGATTTGCGTCACGTTCTAGTCGAGAACGGTCCGGCCGATCAGTTCCGCCGCGCTCTCGAGCGAAGCGACCGTCTCAGCGGGAGCGGGTAACTTGCCCGGAGCCCATCCGGCGCCCATCGCGAGGACCACGGCGCGCTGCCGCTTGATGGGCAGGTCGGACAGCAGCGCGGGCGCCGCGTAGTGCGGCTGATCGGCCCACAGCACGATCACCGCGGGCGCCGCCCGGCGCACCGCCGCGTGCAGGCCCTCCGGCGGCAGACCGGCTCCGAAGAGGCGATGACCGATGCCGCGCGACGCCAGCTCCGCGGCCAGCGCGACCAGCTCCAGCTCCTGCTGCTCACCAGGCGCCGGCGCGAGCAGCACCGGGCGCGGATTGCTCGGTTCGGGCGCGCGGGCCAGCACCGCCCGCAACGCCGTCGACGCGTTGTCGGTGAGCAGGCGTAACGCCTCCACTCCGACACCGGTGTGCTGCCAGCGCTCGCCGGCCGCGGTCAGCACCGGGGACAGCACCTCCCGCCAGGTGGCGAGCACGCCCTGCGCCTCGATCGACTCCGCGAGCAGGCGCTGCTGGTGCCAGGCGTCCAGCGCGAGCACCGCGCGGCCGAGCCCGCGGGCGCGCGGTCCGGCGCCGGTGAGGCGCAGCCCCCGCCCGCCCGGGTTGGACGTCGACTCGACGGCCGGGGGTTCGAGGGGGTCCAGGACGCCGGAGATGAGGACGGGCTCGGCCGGCGCGGGCGGAGCCGCCTGCGCGCCGTCGTCGGCATGGCGCGGCAGCGGCGGAGTGGCCGCCAGCGCGTAGCGCGCCGCTTCCGCCGGGGAGGCGCCGCGCAGCAGCGCGCGCTGCATCTGCTCGAGCCGCGCCACGTCCTCCGGGCCGTACCTGCGGTGGCTGCCGGAGGCGTGATCGGTCGGGCCGAGCCCGTAGCGCCGGTCCCAGGTGCGCAGCGTCGCGGGAGCGACGCCGAGCCTGCGCGCGACGGCGGCCACCGTCAGCCGCGGTTCCTCCGGGGTGGAGCCGAGCACTCCTGCGGTGAGGTCGGACTCGGCGTCGGCACCTCGCGCACCGGAGGCTTCCACCTCGGGCGCGCGGTGGTGCCTTCCGGTGTCCGCCTGAGCACCGTCGTCGGCAGGCCGTTCCCCCGCCTCGCGGGCGATCTTGCGGCGGGCGTCGTCTCGATCTTCGTCGGCGTTCGCCGCGCCGCGGGGGAAGGCCGGGCCGTCCAGGTGGTCGGCAAGTCGTGGATCAACCTCCCGGGCAGCGCCGTGCTGCCCGGACAGGGGTTCCTCCCGCATGGTCACGCGGTCATGTTCCGGATCGAGACGGCCGGTGGCAAGCGGGCACTCCCGGATGCCACCGGTCAGAGATCACCCGTCAGTGAACAGCTTTCGGCGCGAAAGGGGTTGAACAAGTATTGGCGCGGTTCTACCTTGGATCATGCGAGGCCACGGCAGCCGCCGTGGCGGGGAGGGGATCCACCGGTGGGAGGTGGTTGTCGCAATGGCCGACACTCGACGTCTTCCAGGCCCGAACGCCGATATCTGGGACTGGCAGATCAAGGGTTCGTGTCGCGGAATGGACAGCGCGTACTTCTTCCATCCCGACGGCGAACGCGGCCCGGCAAGGGCGCGGCGTGAGGCGAAGGCGAAAGAGGTGTGCCAGCACTGCCCGGTTCTCGATCAGTGCCGTCGGCACGCGCTGGCAGTGCAAGAACCCTATGGAATCTGGGGTGGGCTCTCCGAGTCCGAGCGCGAAGTGATCATCAAGACCCGCAAGCGCAGGGTGGCCGCAATGGCCGGATGAGACGCGACCGCCGCGACGAACGGCGGTGGCGGCGCCGCACGGGCAGGCCGAATCGGATGACTGCGAGGGGCGTCATCCGCGGCGGCCCCCGAGGCAGGCGTGCAAAAAGATCAGGGGCGGCACCGCGAAGGTGCCGCCCCTGATCTCGTGTTGCACCCCTGAACCGGAGCCCCCGGACGGGCGCCCCGGTTCAGCGGGGGTCAGTGCGAGTGGCCGTGACCGTGACCGGCCGGCTCCTCTTCCTCCTCGGGCTTCTCCACGACGGCGCTCTCGGTGGTCAGCACCATGCGCGCGATGGAGGCCGCGTTGGCGACCGCGGAGCGGGTCACCTTCAGCGGGTCGACGATGCCCGGCTCGAGCAGGTCGCCGAAGGCCAGGGTCGCGGCGTTGTAGCCCGCGCCCCAGTCCAGGTCGCGGACCTTGGAGACCACGACGGCGCCTTCCTGGCCCGCGTTGCTGGCGATCCAGAACAGCGGGGCCTCCAGCGCCTTGCGGACCAGCCGCACGCCGGTGGCCTCGTCACCGGAGAGGCCGAGGTCGCCCTCCAGCGCCTTGGCGGCGTGGATCAGGCTGGAGCCACCGCCGGGCACGCTGCCCTCTTCGGCCGCGGCCTTGGACGCGGCGACCGCGTCCTCGATGCGGGACTTGCGCTCCTTGAGCTCGGTCTCGGTGGCGGCACCGACCTTGATCACCGCGACGCCGCCGGCCAGCTTGGCCAGCCGCTCCTGCAGCTTCTCGCGGTCCCAGTCGGAGTCGCTGGCCTCGATCTCCTTGCGGATCTGCTCGACCCGCGCCTGCACGTCGTCCTTGGCGCCGTGGCCGTCGACCAGGATGGTGTCGTCCTTGGTGACGGTGACGCGGCGGGCGCTGCCCAGGACCTCGGGGCCTGCCTCGGAGAGCTTGAGCCCGACCTCGGGGGCGATGACCTGCGCGCCGGTGACGGCGGCCAGGTCGTCCAGGAACGCCTTGCGGCGGTCGCCGAAGTACGGGGCCTTGACCGCGACGACCTTGAAGGTCTTGCGGATCGCGTTGACGACCAGGGTGGACAGCGCCTCGCCCTCGACGTCCTCGGCGATGATCAGCAGCGGCTTGCCGTTCTGCGCGACCTTCTCCAGCAGCGGCAGCAGGTCCTGGATGTTGGAGATCTTGTCCCGGTGCAGCAGGATCTGGGTCTCCTCCAGGACGGCTTCCTGCCGCTCGGAGTCGGTGACGAAGTACGGCGAGACGAAGCCCTTGTCGAACTGGACGCCCTCGGTGACCTCGAGCTCGGTGGCCAGCGTCGAGGACTCCTCGATGCTGATCACGCCGTCCTCGCCGACCTTCTCCATCGCCTCGCCGACCAGCGCGCCGATGTTCTCGTCGCGGGAGGAGACGGTGGCGATCTGGGCGATGTTGTCGCGGCCCTTGACCGGGGTGGCCTTCGCCTTGAGGGCTTCGACGACCGCGTCGGTGGCGGCCTGGATGCCCTTGCCCAGCGAGGCCGGGTTGGCGCCGGCGGCCAGGTTGCGCAGGCCCTCCTTGACCAGGGCCTGGGCCAGCACGGTGGCCGTGGTGGTGCCGTCGCCCGCGACGTCGTTGGTCTTGGTGGCGACGTTCTTGGCGAGCTGGGCGCCGAGGTTCTCGTACGGGTCCTCGAGCTCGATCTCGCGCGCGATGGTGACGCCGTCGTTGGTGACCTGCGGGCCACCGAACTGCTTGTCCAGCACGACGTGCCGGCCGCGCGGTCCGAGGGTCACCTTCACCGCGTCGGCGAGCTGGTTGACACCGCGCTCCAGCGCGCGGCGCGCCTGCTCGTCGAAGGCGATCTGCTTAGCCATGTTTCAACAGCCCTTCAGCATGGGTGTTCAGGTGCCGGTCGCGAACGTCCCGGCGCGAGCTCCGACCGACCCGGCGCATCGCCCGGCCGGAGGCCGCGAGCGCTCGCGGGGCCGGGGCGTTGGTCCGGTCGGCTGTCGCCTGGGTGGGACGTCGGGGCGGCGGAGTCGCCGCGTCGCCGAGTGGCGTGCGGGGCGTGGCGTCCGGCCTGGGACAAACCACCGCCCCGGCGGTCCCGGAGGCGGGACCACCGGGGCGGTGGGGTGCGCATGGTGCGGAAGTCGTCAGTTGACGACGGCCAGCACGTCGCGGGCGGAGAGGATCAAGTACTCCTCGCCGTTGTACTTGACCTCGGTGCCGCCGTACTTGGAGTAGATGACGACGTCACCTTCCTGCACGTCCACGGGGACGCGGTTGCCCTTGTCGTCGACGCGACCCGGGCCGACGGCCAAGACCTTGCCCTCCTGGGGCTTTTCCTTGGCGGTGTCCGGGATCACGATGCCGGACGCAGTCGTCGTCTCGGCTTCGCTCGCCTGGACAACGATCTTGTCCTCAAGCGGCTTGATGCTCGCCACGGTGTGACCTCCACCTTCTGGGGCCTGCGTAAGCGTTGGCTCTGGTCTGGGTGACGGCTCCGTGGCTCCCCGTCGTCGCGGGTGCCGGGGCGCTGCGGCGCCGTGCTGATTGGCACTCTACCCAGCCGAGTGCCAAGGCTCAACCACCGGGCACCCGTTCAGCCGTCACTCGAAGGCGGACATCGGACGAGCGGGGCTTTCCCCGAGCTCCCCGGATCCTGCCGGAGCCGTCGCGATCTCCCGGAGCCGGCGTTCCGGGAACGCGCCCGATCGCGCCCCTCGCGCACCGCTGCTCCGAAGGGGTGACGCCGGTGCCGCGAGACGGAAACGGCTCGCGCGGGGGCCTCCGGATCACCCGCGCGATCTTGCGCCCGGAGCGGCGCCGATCTTCGCCGGGAGAACCGGCCAGGTGAGCGGGCGGGAGCCCGCGCGAAGCGGGCCGGGCGGCGGCGCGGCGCGGTCGCCGCCGACCGGCCCTGATGCCGATCTTCGCAGGTAGATCGGCATGCGGGAAATGTCACCGGAACCCGATGGCGGTTCACACCATCGAGGCAATGTGGCTTAGGTTCTGCCGCATGGCTCCGACGAAGCCCACGAATCGCCCGTGGGAACGCCGCCCTCGCCCATCCCGTCCTCCCGGTCCGTCCGGGCCTCCCGGCCGGTCCGGCTGGCGCCCTCGCTGACCTTCCTCCCGTTCCGGTTCGCACCGGCCCCGGGAGACCTGCAGCGCGGGCGCGGTGATCAACAACCCGTCTTCGCCAGAAGTTAACCGGATGCCCACCGGGCGCGGATACCTTTCCACTCGTTCGAGTGAAGCCGAAAGCAGGACACAGCCCTGTTCGGCGTGCTCACGCACGCCTCGACGGCAGCCACCGACGTTCTGGGAGGACCGCCCGAATGCCCGACCCCACCACATCCCGATCCGTTTCCCGCCGGGCCGTGCTGCTCGGCGGCGCCGCCGCGGTGAGCACCGCCGCGCTGAGCGGAGCCGCCTCGGCCGGACCGCTGTCGCTGCCCGGCGCGGGCACCGGCAGGCTCGCCGACCCGTTCACGCTCGGCGTCGCCTCCGGTGATCCGCTGCCGGACGGCGTCGTGCTCTGGACCCGCCTCGCTCCTGACCCGACCGCCGACGACGGTGGCGGCGGCATGCCGGCCAAGGTCGTCCCCGTGCAGTGGGAGGTCGCCGAGGACGAGCGGTTCAGCCGCGTCGTCCGGCGCGGCGAAGCGCAGGCCGCGCCCGAGCTCGGGCACAGCGTGCACGTCGAACTCGACGGGCTCCGCCCCGGCGCCGAGTACTACTACCGGTTCCGCGCCGAGGGCGCCGTCTCGCGCACCGGGTTCACCCGCACCGCGCCCGCGCCGGGCTCGATGGACCCGCTGACCATGTGCTTCGCGTCCTGCGCGCACTTCGGCCAGGGCCACTTCACCGCCTACCGGCGGCTGGCCGAGGACCAGCCCGGCCTGGTCCTGCACCTCGGCGACTACCAGTACGAGTACGCCGCCGACGCCGACGACGTGCGGAAGGTGCTCGGGCCGGAGACCCGGACGCTGGCGAACTACCGGCAGCGGCACGCCCAGTACAAGACCGACGAGGACCTGCAGCTCGCGCACGCCGTGGCGCCGTGGATCGTCGTGTGGGACGACCACGAGACCGAGAACAACTGGGCCGACGAGACGCCGGAGAAGCCGGATTCCGGTTTCCTCGACCGGCGCAAGGCGGCCTTCCAGGCGTACTACGAGAACATGCCGCTGCGGTCCACGGCCAAGCCCGAGGGCATCGACATGCGGCTGTACCGGCGGTTGCAGTGGGGCGGCCTGGCCACGTTCCACATGCTCGACACCCGCCAGTACCGCGACGACCAGCCCTGCGGCGACGTCGGCAACGTGGACTGCGCGCAGCGGCTGGAGCCGGACCGCACGATCACCGGCGCCGAGCAGGAGCGCTGGCTGCTGGACGGGTTCGCGAACTCCGCGGCGCGCTGGGACGTGCTGGGCCAGCAGGTGTTCTTCTCGCGCCTGGACAACGACCTGACCGACGGCGTCGCGTTCAGCACCGACTCGTGGGCCGGTTACGTGGCGAACCGGGACCGGATCGCCGCCGGGCTCGGGCAGGTCCGCAACGGCGTGGTGCTCACCGGGGACGTGCACCGGCACTGGGCGGCGGAGGTGCAGGCCGAGCACGAGGACACCGGCTCGGCAGTGGTCGGCACCGAGCTCGTCACGACCTCGATCACCAGCGGTGGCGACGGGGACGACGACGCGAAGGACGCGGTGCTCGCGGAGAACCCGCACATCAAGTTCCACAAGAACCGCCGCGGCTACGTCCGCACCCGCTTCACCGCGGACGAGCTGCGCGCCGATTACCGGATCGTCCCGGAGGTGACGAAGCCCGGTGCGGAGGTGCGCACCGAACGCGGCTTCGTGGTGGCCGACGGCGAGCCGCGGCTGAAGCCGGCGTGAGCCTCGCGGGTGCCGCCCGACGGCGGGCGGCACCCGTTCGGCCGCTGCACCGCGCGGGCCGGTGGCACGGCACACTTGCCTGATGCGTGGGCGATGGTGTGCGGCGGCGGGTCTGGGCGCGCTGGGCGCGCTGCCGTCGGTGTGGGTGCGGGTGCGCAGCTCGGGCCGGGTGCGGACGCTCGCCGACGTGCCCGCGACGGAGGCCGCGCTGGTCCTCGGCGCCGGGGTGCGGCGCGACGGGCTGCCGAGCCGGATCCTGCAGGGCAGGCTCGTCGTGGCCGTGGAGCTGTACCGGGCGGGCCGGGTGCGGTGGATCCTGGTCAGCGGCAGCCCGCGGTCGCGCGGGTACAGCGAACCGGTCGTGATGCGGGAATTCCTGGTGCGCAACGGGATTCCGGAGTCGGCGATCGAGCTGGACGAGTCCGGTGTGGACACCTGGGCGTCGTGCCGGAGCGCGGTCGCGGCGTTCGGCCTGCGGCGGGTCACGGTGGCGACGTCGAAGTTCCACCTGCGCCGGTCGATCGCGTTGTGCCGCCGGGCCGGGATCGACGCGTTCGGCGTGGGCCACGACGCGGCGGCGGACGGGCTGCGGCGGGTGTCGGCGCGCGGGGCGCGGCGCGAGTTCCTGGCCGTGACGAAGGCGTTCTGGTTCAGCCACTGATCGGCCGAGCATTGACCGAGGTTCGCAACGAACTGACTCGATGATCAGTTCCGAGCCCTGGACCACACCACTCCCCTCGCCTTCCTGTGCCTTCCGCTAGCGAGAACGCCACTTCCCCGCCGCGCCGTCGCACCCCGGACGGAGCATTGCGAATATCGCAACGCCCCTGCTAGCGTCGCCGCGCTACGGGCCGCCGCGAGCGGACCACGACAGGGGAGGGCGCATGAACGAGGAAGTGATCGTCACCGCCGCGCTGACCGGTGCCGGCGACACCGTCGGCCGCAGCGAGCACGTGCCGGTGACACCCGAGCAGATCGCGGAGTCCGCCGTGCAGGCCGCGAACGCGGGCGCCGCCGTGGTGCACATCCACGTGCGCGACGTCGAATCCGGCCAGGGCTCCCGCGAGGTCCCGCTGTACCGCGAGGTGGTGCGCCGCATCCGCGAATCCGGCGTGGACGTCGTGATCAACCTGACCGCGGGCATGGGCGGCGACCTGGTGATCGACCCGGACGATCCGCTCAAGCCGGTGGACGGCACCGACCTGGTCAACGGGCTCGACCGGTTGCCGCACGTGGAGGAGCTGCTGCCGGACATCTGCACGATGGACTGCGGCTCGCTCAACTTCGGCGAAGGCAGCCAGCTCTACATCAGCACCCCCGACATGCTGCGCGCCGGCGCGAAGCGCATCCAGGAGCTCGGCGTGAAGCCGGAGCTGGAGATCTTCGACACCGGCCAGCTGTGGTTCGCCACCAAGATGATCGAAGAGGGCCTGATCGACGCGCCGCCGCTGTTCCAGCTGTGCATGGGTATCCCGTACGGCGCCCCGGCCGACCCGGGCGTGCTGCAGGCGATGGTGAAGATGCTGCCGGAAGGCGCGAACTGGGCCAGCTTCAGCATCGGCCGCAACCAGTTGCCGTGGGTCGCGCAGTCGGCGCTGCTCGGCGGCGAGGTCCGCGTCGGGCTGGAGGACAACCTCTACCTGAGCAAGGGAGTGAAGGCGA
Source organism: Saccharopolyspora sp. NPDC002578 (assembly GCF_053592695.1). Classification (NCBI taxonomy): domain Bacteria; kingdom Bacillati; phylum Actinomycetota; class Actinomycetes; order Pseudonocardiales; family Pseudonocardiaceae; genus Saccharopolyspora; species Saccharopolyspora sp. NPDC002578. The sequence goes on from NZ_JBSFWJ010000023.1 coordinate 13,543, forward strand.
CGAACGCGCAGCTCGTGGAGCGCGCGGTGACGATCGTCGAAGGCATGGGCGCGCGGATCGCGACCCCGGACCAGGCTCGGGCGAAGCTCGGGTTGAAGCGGAGGAACGCCTGATGGGGGCTCCGGTGGAACCGGAATCGGTGCGCCACGTCGCGTGCGTCGGCGCGGGCGTGATCGGCGGCGGCTGGGTGGCGCACTTCCTGGCCCGCGGCTACCGGGTGACCGCGTGGGATCCCGCGCCGGACGCCGAGCAGAAGCTGCGGCGGCTGGTCGACGCGGCGTGGCCCGCGCTGACCGAGCTGGGTCTGGCGCCCGGCGCCTCCCGCGACGCGCTCACCGTCACGTCCACTTTGGACGAAGCGGTGGCGGGCGCGGAGTTCGTGCAGGAGAGCGCGCCGGAAGACCTGGAGCTCAAGCAGGACCTGCTGGCGCGGATCGACGCGGCGACCCCGGCGGGCGTCGTGGTGTCCTCGTCGACCTCCGGCTACGGCATGACGGAGATGCAGCAGCGCTGCGCCACTCCGGAGCGGCTGGTCGTGGGGCACCCGTTCAACCCGCCCTACCTCATCCCGCTGGTGGAGGTCGTCGGCGGCGAGCGGACCGCGCCGGAAGCGGTGCGGTGGGCGTCGCGGTTCTTCGAAGTGGCGGGCAAATCCGTCATCACGATGGACCGGGAGGTGCCCGGCTTCATCGCGAACCGGCTGCAGGAGGCGCTGTGGCGCGAAGCGCTGCACATGGTCGCCGAAGGCGAGGCGACCGTGGAGCAGATCGACGCCTCCATCACCGAGGGGCCCGGCCTGCGGTGGCCGTTCCTCGGACCGTGCCTGACCTTCCACCTCGCCGGCGGTGAAGGCGGGATGGCGCACATGCTGGACCACTTCGGGCCGTCGCTGAAGTCGCCGTGGACGCGGCTGGAGGCGCCGGAGCTCACCGCGGAACTGCGGGACCGGATGGTCGAGGGCTGCGAGGAGACCGCCGACGGCCGCAGCATCGCGGACCTGGTCGCCGACCGGGACCGGGCCGTGATCGCCGTGCTGCGCGCGGTGCGCGAGGTCCGAGGGGGCGGCGCGTGAGCGGTGAGTTCCGGCAGCGGGTCCGGCCCGAGTGGATCGACTACAACGGGCACCTCAGCGAGGCGTACTACGTGCTGGTGTTCGGGTTCGCCACCGACGCGGTGATGGACCGGCTCGGCTTGGACGCGGAGTACCGCACCTCGACGGGCCGCTCGCTCTACACCGTCGAGGCGCACGTCCGGTACCTGCGGGAGGTCGGGCCGGACTCGGAGCTGATCGTCACCTCCCGCGTCGTCGGCGGCGGGTCGAAGAAGCTCGTGCTGTGCCACGAGATGGCGGTCGGCGGAGAGGTCGTCTCGACCGAGGAGCTGCTGGCGCTGCACGTCGATTCGGCGGCGAGCAGGGCCGTCCCGTTCCCGGACGAGGTGGCCCGGCGGATCGCCGACGCCACCGAACCGGCTCCGCCCTACGCGGGCCGCGCCATCGGCTGAGCCGGGCGCTGATTTTCCGGAGTGAACGGACCGTTCGACCAATCCCGTTGGACGAACGGTCCGTTCACTCCCTGCCGGGATCCGGAGCCGACGACGACAGAGCGGCGTCCGGAGCTTTTTCCGGGTGAACGGACCGTTCGACCAAGCGGATTGGACGAACAGGCCGTTCACTCGCTCCCCTCCCCGGCTCGATTCGCCCACGGAGCACGGCGTTCGGTAGGGCTTTCGCCGGGTGAACGGACCGTTCGTCCAAGCGGATTGGACGAACAGGCCGTTCACTCACTCCTGAGATCCCGGCGCCGTCGCCGTCCGGAGCTCTTTCCGGAGTGAACGGACCGTTCGACCAATCCCGTTGGACGAACGGTCCGTTGACTCGGTTCGCCGCCCGGGTTCGGGTGCGCGGGCATGAGGGCGTTCGGGGTGCGGGGGTTTGGGGTGAACGGACCGGTCGGCCGATCCGGTTGGGCGAACGGGCCGTTCACCTCGCTTCGCGAGGGCGCTCACGGGCCTGTGCGCTGGGCCGTTCGGCGGAGCTGGGCTGTTCGGGCGGAGATCACGAACGGCCGTTGACCGGTTTGCCCGGGACGGCCAGGATCACCCGGCGAAGGCTCGGCCTTCCACAACAGAACACTCGCAGCATCGGGCACCAACGGAGGGCTCATGCGGTCCGCGCGCCACCCCCAGCTCATCCCGGCAGGAAAGTCCGCCCGCGTCCGGGCGTTGTCCTCGCTGGCCGTGCTGCTCGTCGCGGCGGGGCTGCTGAGCCCGCCCGCGCAGGCCGCGCCGGTGGACGGCCCGAGCGATCCGGCGGCCGTCGAGTCCTACTTGGACGATCCGGAGCGCACCGGGGAGAACCAGGAGCGGCCGCACGCGCTGCTGCGCCCCTACGCCGACGCGGAGCAGGCGTTGCGCGCCGCCCGCGACGACCTGGACGCGGCGGCCGACGAGCCGACGCCGTGGACGTTGCCGTTGAACGGCCCGTGGCACTTCGGCTACGCCGACCACCACCGGGACCTGCCCGCCGGGTGGCAGCACGGCCGCGCGGACTGGCCGGAGACCGAGGTGCCGGGCGTGTGGCAGCAGCAGGGCCACGACCGCCCGATCTACCGGAACGTGCCGTCGGAGGTCGCGCCCTACGACCCGCCGAACGTGCCGGACGACGTGAACCCGACCGGCGCCTACGTGCGCGAGTTCGAGGTGCCCGACGACTGGGACGGCAGGCGGCAGCTGCTGCGCTTCGAAGGCGCCACGAGCGGCTGGTTCGTGTGGGTCAACGGCCGCTACGTGGGTTACGACCAGGGCGGCTACACCCCGGCGGAGTTCGACGTGACCGATCATCTCGCGCCGGGCCGCAACACGATCGCCGTGCAGGTGCACCGCTGGGGTTCGGGCAGCTACCTGGAGAACATGGACTTCTGGCACCTGTCCGGGATCTTCCGCGACGCGCACCTCTACAGCGTGCCGCGCACGCACCTGGAGGACGTCACGATCCGCACGGAGCTCGACGACGCCTACACCGACGCGACGGTGCGGCTGGGCGTGGACGTGCGCAACGACGCGGGCACGGTCGGCGCGCACGAGGTGCGGGTCGCGCTGCACGACCCGGAGGGCCGCGTGGTGGACCGGTTCGCGCAGGGCGTGGACGTCACCGGTCCGGGCGCCTCGGTGGAGCTGGACCGCCGCGTCCGCGCGCCCCGGTTGTGGAGCGACGAGACGCCGGAGGTCTACACGGCGGTGGTGCAGCTCGCCGACGCGCAGGGCCGGGTCGTGCACACCACGCAGCAGCCCGTCGGGTTCCGCGAGGTGGAGGTGCGCGACGAGCAGTTGCTGCTCAACGGGAAACCGGTGGACCTGCGCGGCGTGAACCGGCACGAGCACGACCCGGACACGGGCCGGACCGTGAGCCGCGACCGGCAGCGCGAGGACGTCGCGCTGATGCGGCAGCACAACGTCAACGCGGTGCGCACGTCGCACTACCCGAACGATCCGTACTGGTACCGGCTGGCCGACGCGAACGGCCTGCTGCTGGCCGACGAGGTCGACGTCGAGACGCACTACCGCGAGGACTGCACGGCGACCGGCGATCAGGACTGCCTCGCCGACCGGCCGGAGTGGCAGGCGGCGTTCGCGGACCGGTTCGAGGCGCTGCTGGAGCGGGACAAGAACCACCCGAGCGTGATCATGTGGGACACCGGCAACGAGGCGGGGCTGGGCGCCGCGCACTACGCGATGGCCGAGCACGCGCACGCCACCGATCCGACGCGGCCGCTGTACCACCAGTCCAACTCCCCCGACGGCGACGCGCCGTTCGCCGACGTGTGGGGGCCGCGCTACCCGTCGCCGAAGCACCTGCGCGAGATCGCGGAGCGGACGACGAAGCCGGTCGTGATGGGCGAGTGGCTGCACGCGATGGGCAACAGCCTCGGGCACTACGAGGACATGTGGCGCACCATCCGCGAGGACCCGTCGTTGCAGGGCGGTTTCGTGTGGGACTGGGTGGACCAGGGCTTGGTGCGGCCGCTGCGGATCGCGCCGGACTCCTCCGGCAACGACGTCCCGGTGCACTACGGCGGCGATCCGAAGCCGGTGCCGGGCGTGTCCGGGCAGGCGGTCGAGCTGTCCGGGCTGGACGACTGGGCGGAGGCCTACCGCGATCCGGCGCTGGAGATCACCGGCAAGGCCGTCACCTTGGACGTCCAGGTGAAACCGCTGTCCTGGCAGGGATCGGGCACGTACCTGTCCAAGGGCGACAAGCAGTGGGCGTTGCAGATGCCGGACGCCGAGCACGTCGAGTTCTTCGTCTACGGCGAGGATTCGTGGCACACGGCCCGCGTCGAGGTGCCGGACGACTGGTGGGGGAAGTGGCACCGGCTCACCGGCGTCTACGACGGGTCGCAGGTGCGGCTGCTGATCGACGGCGAGGAGGTCGCGGCGCAGCCGTACTCCGGCGAGATCGCGTCGAACACGATGTACACCGTGTCGGTGGGCCGCAACCAGGAGAAGCACTCGGATTCGTTCGCGGGCCGCACCGCGCACGCCGTGGTGGACTCGGCGCGGATCTACGACCGGGCGCTCAGCGATGCGGAGCTCGCGGCCGATCCGGCGCGGGAGGCGGCGCTGGCGCTGAACTTCGACGAGGAGCGGCAGCAGGGCACCTTCCACGACTACGGCTCGTCGAACTTCCTCGCCAACGGGCTGATCAACGCGGATCGCACGCCGCAGCCGGAGCTGGCGCAGCTGGCCTACAGCCACGCCCCGGTTCGGTTCGAGGACGCGGGGGCACCGGGCCGGTTCACCGTGCGCAACTTGAACCACACGCTGTCCACCGCGGCCTACGACCTCAGCTGGCGGCTGGTGGAGGCGGGCGAGGAACTCGCGAGCGGCACCCTCGACGTCGAGGTCCCGGCGGGCGGGGCGGAGCAGGTGCGGCTGGACCTGCCGCAGGCGGGGAAGACGGAGCGGTTCCTGGAGTTGCGGGCGCGGCAACGCGCCGACGCCCCGAGCCTGCCCGCGGGTCACGTGGTGTCGGCCGAGCAGCTGCCCGCGGGCGGCACCGACCCGGCGCCCGCACCCGTCGAGGGTTCGACGCCCGGCCGGGTCTCCGTGGACGGCGCCACCGTGTCCGGGCCTGATTTCCGCTACGAGTTCGACGAGCGGACGGGTGCGCTGAGCTCGATGGACTCCGGTGGCGTGCAGCGCTTGGTCGCCGGGCCGGAGCTGGACGTGTTCCGGGCGCCGACGGGCAACGAGTGGAGCGACTGGAGCGGCATCGAACCGGAGGCGAAGTTCCGCGCGGCCGGGCTGGACCGCCTGGTCACGCAGGTCCTCGGCTTCGACGCCACCGCGCTGCCGGACGGCCGGGCGCGGATCACCGTCGACACCCGTTCGGCCGCGCCGGACGTGCCCGGTGAGGGGTTCGGCAGCCGCTGGACCTACACCGTGGACGGGTCCGGGGCGGTCGCCCTGGACCACACGGTGGAGGCGTTCGGGCCGCTCACGAGGGCCTTGCCGTGGCTGCCGAGGGCCGGGTTCGCGCTGCGGCTGCCGGAGTCGTTCACCGACTTCGACTGGTACGGGCGCGGTCCCGGCGAGTCCTACCCGGACCGGTTCCACTCGCAGCCCGTGGGGCGCTGGTCGTCGACGGTGGACGAGCAGTGGTTCGACTTCCTGCCGCCGCAGGACAACGGCGTGAAGATCGGCACGGCGTGGGCGCTGCTGTCCGGCCCCGACGGCGGGCTCCAGGTGTCCGGCGAGGACTTGGCGGTCGCGGCGGAACGGCACTCCAACACCGAACGCACCGACTTCGCCCACCAACTGCGCCAGGACCCCTTCGTGACCTTGCACGTAGGCGCGGTCACCGGCCTCGGCGACACCCCCGTCCCGGTCCAGGACCAGTACCGAGTCCGAGCCGACGTCCCGCACACGACGTCCGTCGTCCTACGGCCCAGCTGATCGGGGAGTCGCTCGGTCGGGCATGTGGAGCGGCTTTCAAGCCTTCCCCGGTTCGGGCATGTGGTTGTAGTGGCGCGGTGGAAGGTCGTCTCTACTGAGTGCTTCCACGGCTCGTTCTGCTCGGGTGTCCGGGTAGCGGAACCTCAGTGGCTTCCTCGCTGCGGGATCTTTTTTCCAAGTGGCTCCGCCACGAGGAAAAAAGCTGTCCTCGCGAGGAAGCCACTGAGAACCCGCCGGTGGGCGGCTTTTCGACGTGGGCTATTCGCTGCGCGAATACAGGCACGGCCTTCGGCCGCCAGGCAGGCGTGGCTTCGCCGCCCAAGGCACGGCTTCGCCGCTAGGCACGGCCTTCGGCCGCGAGGTTCTCGTGGAGCAGCACCCCGGAAACCCTGGTGACCAGCGTTGACGTAGTCTTTTTCGCTGTGCTCGTCATTGCGTTGGACACTTCTACGCCTGCGGTGACCGCTGGACTGGTCGCCTTGGACGGCGGCGGGCCCCGGCCTCTCGCGCAACGCGTGACGGTGAACGCGCGGGCGCACGGCGAACTGCTCACGCCGCACTTGATGGCGGCCGTCGCGGAGGCGGGTCATCGGCTCGCCGATGCGGACGCGATCGTGGTGGGCTCGGGGCCGGGGCCGTTCACCGGGCTGCGCGCGGGCATGGTCACCGCTGCCGCGCTCGGGCAGGCCTTGGACGTGCCGGTGCACCCGGTGTGCAGCCTCGATGCCATCGCCGCCGCCGTCCCGGACGGCGCGGCGGGTCAGGGCGTCGTCGCCGACATCGGTGAGCCCGGCGCCGCGGTGTCGGGGGCTTCGGCCGGCGGTTTGCGGCTGCTCGTCGCGACGGACGCGCGGCGCAAGGAGGTCTACTGGGCCGCTTACGGCGCCGATCGCGAGCGGCTCACGGGCCCGCACGTGCACCGGCCGGCGGACGTGCCCGCTGAGATCGACGGGCTGGACTTGGACTTCGCGGTCGGTGAGATGGCGGCGCCGCACCGCGAGGTCTTCGGGCTCGACGTGCTCGGCACCGAGTACCCGACTCCCACGGGCCTGGTCGCCGCGGCGCGCCACGACCTGCAGAGCGGCGCGGAGCCGACGCCGCCGGTCCCGATGTACCTGCGGCGCCCGGACGCCACCGCGCCGGGCCCGCGCAAGCAGGTCAGCCCGGATGATCGGCGGGGAACGGCATGAGCGCGCCGTTCGTGGCGAAGCTGCGCCGCAGCGATTTGAAGCGGTGCGCCGAGCTGGAGCAGGTCCTGTTCCCCGGTGACGACCCGTGGTCGCTGGAGTCGTTCGTGGCCGAGATCGATCGCGGGCACTACTACCTGGGTGCTTACGACGCCGACGAGAACTTGATCGGCTACGCGGGCCTGTCCTTGGCGGGCAAGCCGCCGGAGGTGGACGCCGAGGTGCACACGATGGCCGTCGACCCGGCGCAGCAGGGCCACGGTGTCGGCGCGGCGCTGCTGCGCAGGCTGCTGGCCCGTGCCGATGAGCACCGCGCCACCACGTTCCTCGAGGTGCGCACCGACAACGACCCGGCGATCGCGCTGTACCGCAAGCACGGGTTCGAGATCGTCGGCCTGCGCAAGCGCTACTACCAGCCTTCGGGCGCGGACGCGCACACGATGCGCAGGCCCGCGGCCGATTCCCCCACCGCGGAGGGAGGTGGTCCGTCGTGACCACCGACCGGATCGTGCTCGGCATCGAGAGCTCTTGCGACGAGACGGGTGTCGGCTTGGTGCGGCTCGGCGCGGACGGCTCGGTCGAGCTGCTCGCCGATGCCGTCGCTTCCAGCGTCGACGAGCACGCCCGCTTCGGCGGGGTGGTGCCGGAGATCGCGAGCCGGGCGCACTTGACGGCGATGACGCCGACGATGCGGCGCGCGCTCGACGAATCCGGACTCGAACTGTCCGATGTGGACGCCATCGCGGTGACCGCGGGGCCGGGCCTGGCGGGGGCGTTGATGGTCGGCGTCGCGGCGGCGAAGGCCTATTCGGTGGCGCTGGACGTGCCGCTGTACGGGGTGAACCACCTCGGCGGGCACGTCGCCGTGGACACCTTGCAGCACGGGGCGCTGCCGTCGCGGTGCCTGGCGCTGCTGGTCTCCGGCGGGCACAGCCAGCTGCTGCTGGTGGAGGGCGTCGCGGAGCGGATCACGCAGGTCGGGTCCACGATCGACGACGCCGCCGGGGAGGCCTACGACAAGGTCGCCCGCATCCTCGACCTGCCCTATCCGGGTGGTCCGCCGATCGACAAACTGGCGCAGCAGGGCGATCCGAAGGCGATCGCGTTCCCGCGCGGGCTCACCGGCCCGCGCGATTCGCGGCACGACTTCTCGTTCTCCGGTTTGAAGACGGCGGTGGCCCGCTGGGTGGAGACCGAGCAGCGGGCGGGCCGGGAGGTCCCCGTCGCCGACGTGTGCGCCTCGTTCCAGGAGGCCGTCGCCGACGTGCTCACCGCGAAGGCCGTGCGCGCCGCGCAGGACCTCGGGGTGGACACGCTGGTCATCTCCGGTGGTGTGGCGGCGAATTCGCGGTTGTCGGCGCTGGCCGCCGAGCGCTGCGCGGCGGCGGGCATCGCGCTGCGGGTGCCGAAGCCCCGGCTGTGCACGGACAACGGCGCCATGATCGCCGCGCTCGGCGCGCACGTCGTCGCTTCGGGTGCGAAGCCGTCGCCGTTGGACCTCGCCGCCGCGCCCGGCCTTCCCGTGGACACCATCGTCGTGAACTGACGTGCCGAACGGGGAGGGGCCGGTGGTGGACAGCGACGTCAGGGCGCTCGACGATCCGGTCGGCGAGTCGCTGCGCGGCCACCACGCCCACCTGGCCCGCCGGGTCGGTTCGGCCGCGACCTACTTGCCGGACGTCACGACGTTCGCGGCGGTGCCCGCCGATGCGGGCGCGGCCGAGTGGGCGGACCTGGCCCGGTTGCTCGGCAGCGGGGCGCTCGCCGACCTGTTCAGCAGCCCGGCGACGCCGCCACCGGAGTGGGAACCGGTCTTCTCCCTCCCGGCGCGGCGGATGGTCGGCCCCGCCGACGGCGTCGCGGACGCCGAGCCCGCATCCGCGGTGGAGCTCGGTCCGGGCGACGTCGCCGACATGCTCGACCTCGTCGCCCGGACCGAGCCGGGACCGTTCTGGGCGCGCACCCGCGAACTCGGCACCTACTTGGGCGTCCGCGACGAGCACGGCGCGCTGGTCGCCATGGCGGGTGAACGGCTCCGGCCGCCCGGCTGGACGGAGATCAGCGCCGTCTGCACCGCCCCGGCGGCCCGGGGCCGCGGCCACGCCGCTCGCCTGGTGCGCGCGCTCGCCGCCCGCATCCGGTCCCGCGGCGAACGCCCCTTCCTGCACGTCACCGACTCCAACACCGCCGCCATCGCGCTCTACGAACGCCTCGGTTTCACGATGCTGGAGCCGGTGACCTTCCGCGGTTTCCGGGTTCCCTGACGGTCAGCCCTCGGCGCGTTCCACCGGGATCCAGAGTTCCGCGTCGGCGTGCTCGCCGTCCTCGGAGAGCCGGGTGCTGAGCAGTTCCGGGCCGGGCCTGCTGCGGTACGGGTTCGACGGGAACCACTGGGTGAACACGTCCCGCCACAGGTACTGGATCGACTGCGGCATCGGCCCGGAGCTCTCGAACACCGCCCACGTCCCGGCGGGCACGCGCAGCGAGTCGAGGTCATCGGGACCGGCGGCGCTCGCCGCCACCCCGTGGTGGTAGTCGAGCGTGGTCCCTTCCGCCCGGCTCTCGTCGAGGTCGTCGGTGGCCGCGATGATCCCGGCCGGTTCCTGGTCGGACAACGCGGCGATGCGCCGCAGCTCGTCCGCGCCGATGCCTTGGACGTGCTCGACGATCGCCGGGTTCATCCCCTCGTGGACGAGCGGGACCCTGGCCTTCTTGCCGACGATGAAGAACTCGTCCCGTTGCGCGATCCGGTATCGCATGTCGCTGCTCCCTTCGACGATGAGCCGGAAGGAGATCCGCTGCTGCGAACGCAGCACGGCACCGTCGCGCCGCGCCTCGCCGGGCCCGACGCCGTGCATCGCGCGGAACGCCCGCGCGAACGCCTCACCGGAGCCGTAGCCGTGGCGCACCGCGATGTCGAGCAGCGTGCGCGTCCCGCCGAGCACTTCGGCGCCCGCGCGGGTGAGCCGCCTGCGCCGCACGTACTCCGACAGCGGCATCCCCGCCAGCGCGGAGAACATCCGCCGGAAGTGGTGCTCCGACGTCGCCGCGATCCGCGCCGCCTCGGCCAGGTCCAGCTGCTCGTCGAGGTGCGCCTCGATGTGCTCCAAGGCCTCGTTCAACCGCTCCAGCACCGGGATCTCCTTCCCTCGTGCTCACCACGCTAGGAAGCCACCACCCCACCGCACCCGACATCGGCGTGCCCGATGCGGTCGGGTGCACGTGGGCGGACCGCCCCGTCCGGACGAACGGTCCGTTCACGCTGGCGTCGGCCCTCGTTCCAGCCTGGTGCAGCGGTGCCGGTCAGTCGCTCAGGCGAGCCACTTCGCTGCGACGTGCCCGGCGAGGACGGGGAGCAGGGATGCGGCTTCCCGGATGCAGCGCTGGGGGTCGGGTTCGACGTCGGTGAGGGCGAAGACGTCGGCGAATCCCGCTTCCCGCAGGCGTTCCGGCGCGAGCGTGCAGCGCCCGGCGACGGCGATGACGGGGATTCCGGCCGCCGCCGCTCGTTCGGCGACGACGGCGGGGCCCTTGCCGTGCAGGGTCTGCTCGTCCACCGAGCCTTCGCCGGTGATGACCAGTGCGGCGCCGGGCAGCGCCGCGTCGAAGCCGACGAGTTCGAACACCAGGTCCGCACCGGGTCGCTGCCGCGCGCCGAGCACGGCGAGCGCCGCGTAGCCGACTCCGCCCGCCGCGCCTGCGCCGGGTTCGGCGGCGGCTTCGCGCCCGCCCGCGCGGGTCACGGCACCGGACCAGCTGCGCAGCGCGGAGTCGAGCAGCCGGACCTGGGTGGGGTCGGCGCCCTTCTGCGGCCCGTACACGTGCGCGGCGCCGTGCTCCCCGAGCAGCGGGTTGTCCACATCGGACGCGAGCACGATGTCGGCTTCGGCCAGGCGCGGATCGAGCCCGGAGAGGTCGACCTCGGCGAGCTCGACGAGCCCCCCGCCGCCCGGCGGCAGCGGCCGCCCGGCGTCGGCGAGCAACCGGGCGCCCAGCGCGGCGACCATGCCCGCGCCGCCGTCGGTGCAGGCGCTGCCGCCGACACCGAGCACGATGGTGCGGGCTCCGGCGTCGAGCGCGGCGCGGATCAGCTCCCCGGTGCCGAAGCTGGAGGCGGTCATCGGCGCGAGTTCCCGCGTGGGCAGCAGCGCCAGCCCGGATGCGGAGGCGAGTTCCACGACGGCCGTGTCGTCGCGCAGCGCGAACTCGGCGGTGAGCGGTGCGCCCACCGGGCCGGTGACACGCGCCTGCATGCGGCGGAATCCGGTGGCGATGGCGGCTTCCACGGTGCCGTCGCCGCCGTCGGCGATGGGGGCGAGCCGCACCTCCACCCCGGGCAGTCCCGCGGCGAGCGCGCTCGCGACATCGGGGGCGGTCAGCGACCCCTTGAACTTGTCCGGCGCGATCAGGACGGGACCGGGCACAGCGCTCTCCCTCGGCTCACGGTGGTTACCCGCACATTCCACCCGACTCGCCCGATCAGCGGAACCCCATCCGGTCGCGTTCAGCGGACTGGGATGCCCTGCGCGGCACCGCTTCCGGCTGCGGGGTGGCCGGTGTTCTCCGGCCCGTACAGTGTGCGCACCGGCACCCGCTCCTTCCGGAGGCCCGCATGCATCCGACCGATCCGCAGGTCACCGCGGAGTTCACCACCGAACCGTTCCACGGCGAGGGCGAGCCGCCGCAGCACGCGCTGGCCGCGCGGGACCGGTTGCGCGAGGCGGGACTGGAACCGGATTTCGGCCCGCTGGGCACGTCGGTCACCGGGGCCCGCGACGCGGTGCTGCCCGCGATCTCCCGCGTCCTCGATTCAGCGCTGGCCTCGGGCGCGCACCGCATCACCCTCCAGGTCACCGTCGACGAGACCTGACCACCTCCGGGGACACCCGCGATTTCGCGAGAAGTTGAACGCGCCCCGCGTGTCGTACACCCCTGTGGACAACTCGTTCCCCCTGTTCAACGTGCGCCTCGCGGCCGTGAAGCGACGGGCTCGCCTCGTTCGGGTGGTTCAATTTCTCGCGAGATCTCCCGAGTAGTCCACAAGGTGACCGCGGGGCCGGCTGGGTGCGCGGCCGATCCCTGGTGGCTCCGAACACCGGTGGGCGACCGGGTGGCGCGGAGTCCTTACGCTGTCCGGGTGCATCCGCTCGCTTCCGCGATCGCGCCGTTGCTGGCGCAGCTCGGCGCCACCTCGGTTCCCGTCGAGGACCGGGAACCGAGCGACGTGCTGCTGTACTGGGAGGGCGAGCCCGCCGTCGCCGTCCGCCTGCCGGGCGCGGAGCTGACCAGCGCCCTGGACCGGCTGATCGCCGAGGTGGAGGCAGAGCTGGGCGCGGCGCTGCCGGAGCTGCCGAGGGCGGACAAGCAGCGCGCGGTGCGGCTGCTGGAGGAGCGCGGCGCGTTCACGTTGCGCAAGTCGGTGGAGTCGGTCGCGAAGGCCCTCGGAGTCAGCCGGTTCACCGTCTACAACTACCTGAACCGCGAATAACAGCCTCCCCCACCTGCAACTTCAACAAAGTGTTGACACCACTGGGTGCTGGTCGTAGCTTTTCGTCTCATCCGAGCGCGATGGGAACACCATGTCAGCACCCGACCGGTTCAACGGCCTGCCCAAGACCGAGCTCCTGCTGGAACTGCGAGCCTGCCTCGACGTCCCGCGCTGGGCGCAGCGGCTCTCCGACGCCCGCCCTTACGCGACCGCCGCGGACGTCCTGGCCCGAGCCGATGCCGCCGCCCGCGAACTCACCTCCGACGAGATCCACACCGCGCTCGCCGCGCACCCCAGGATCGGCGAGCGGGCCGACGGCCACGACACGTCCTCGACCTGGTCCCGCTCCGAGCAGTCCGGGGTGAACTTCGGCGATGATGCGCTGAAGTCCGCGCTGCGCGCCGAGAACGCCGAGTACGAACGCCGGTTCGGCCACGTGTACCTGGTGTGCGCGAGCGGCCGCAGCGGTGCGGAGCTGCTGGAGGTCCTGCGCTCCCGCATGCACAACGATCCGCGCACCGAACTGGGCGTGGTGGCCGACGAGCTGCGCAAGATCGCGTTGCTGCGCCTGGAGAAGGTGATCGCATGAGCGCCGTCACGACGCACGTGCTGGACGCGGCGCTGGGCCGCCCGGCCGCCGGGATCGCGGTCCGGCTGGAGGGCGCGGACCTGGTGGCCGACGGCGTCACCGACGGCGACGGCCGCATCGGCGACCTCGGCCCGGACGCGCTCCCGGCGGGCGACTACCGGCTGACGTTCGACACCGGCGCCTACTTCGCCGCGCGGGGCACCGACACCTTCTACCCGCAGGTGCAGATCACCTTCCGCATCGCCGATCCCGCTCAGCACCACCACGTTCCGCTGCTGCTGAGCCCGTTCGCCTACTCCACCTACCGAGGGAGCTGATCGCCCGATGGGCATCGTGTTGGGACCGAACCAGTACGGCAAGGCAGAGATCCGGCTCGTCGCGGTGGACCGCGACGGCGACCGCCACGGCATCCGCGACCTCACCATCGGCACGTCGCTGCGCGGCGAGTTCGACTCCACCCACCACACGGGCGACAACGCGAACGTGCTGCCGACCGACACCCAGAAGAACACCGCCTACGCGTTCGCGAAGCAGGCCCCGGTCGGCGAGATCGAGGATTTCGCGCTGCGGCTGGGAAAGCACTTCGTCGACACCCAGGAACCGGTGCGGGGCGCGCGAATCCTCGTCGAGGAGCACGCGTGGGAGCGCATCGAGGTCGGCGGTTCCGGCCACGACCACTCGTTCCGGCGCGGCAGCGATGAGAAGCGCACCGCCGCGGTCACCTTCGACGGCGGCACCGCGCACGTGGTGACGGGCTTGAAGGACCTGGTGGTGCTGAAGTCCACCGGCTCGGAGTTCTGGGGCTACCCGAAGGACGAGTACACGACGCTGCCGGAGACCTCGGACCGCATCCTCGCCACGGCGGTCACGGCGCGCTGGCGCCACCTGGGCACCGACGTGGACTGGGCGGCGAGCTTCGACTCGGTCCGCACGACGTTGCTGGAGGCGTTCGCGACGACGCACAGCTACGCGTTGCAGCAGACGTTGTACGCGATGGGCGAATCAGTGCTGAAGCAGCATCCGAACGTGGCGGAAGTGCGGTTGTCGCTGCCGAACAAGCACCACTTCCGGGTTGATCTGGAACCGTTCGGATTGGCCAACGACAACGAGGTCTTCTTCGCCGCCGACCGCCCGTACGGCCTGATCGAGGGCACCGTGACCCGCGACGACGTCGAGCAGGCGCCGATGGCCTGGTACAGCACCCCGGAGTTCTGACCCGCCCCGATTCGCCCGCGGGTGAATCCTCGTTGATCCGGTCGCCCGCGGGCGAATCCTCGTTGATCCGGTCGCCCACGGGCGGACCACCGTCGATCCGATCGCCCGCGGGCGAACCCGCCTTTCACCGAGCCGTTGTTCCGGCACCGATTCCACATCCGATCAGCCGATTCGTGCTGCCTTGGAAAGGACGAGGATCGGCGCCGGAGAATTGATCCGGCGGACACGCGCCGAAATCCGCGGAAAATCGTCGCCCGGTAGGAAATCAGCCGAATCCCTTCCCATGGCCGAGGAGTCCTCGATGGCCTTCAAGAAGCACGCCGGCACCGATGTCCACCCGGTGGACGAACTGCCCGCCCCCGGCAGGCTGGTGGCCTACGGCGTCCAGCACGTGGCCGCGATGTACGCGGGCGTCGTCGCACCACCGCTGATCATCGGCGAGGCGCTGGGGTTGTCCGGGGTGCAGCAGACGCTGCTGATCGGGGCGAGCCTGCTCACCGCCGGGCTCGCGACCTTGTTGCAGTCGCTGGGGATCTGGCGGATCGGGGCGCGGCTGCCGTTCGTCAACGGCGTCACGTTCGGCTCGGTCGCCCCGATCCTGGCGATCATCGCGCAGCCCACCGGGGAGAACCCGCTGTCGGTGGTATACGGCGCGGTGCTGGTGGCGGGGGCGCTGGCGTTCCTGGTGGCGCCGTACTTCTCGCGGCTGGTGCGGTTCTTCCCGCCGGTGGTCAACGGCACCGTGATCACGCTGATCGGGTTGTCGCTGATGCCGGTGGGCATCGGGTGGATCGCGGGGCAGGATTCGGCGGCTGCGGACTACGGCTCGCCCGGCCGCATCGCGCTGGGCGCGGTGACCTTGGTGCTGGTGCTGCTGTTCAACCGGTTCCTGCGCGGGTTCTGGAACCGCATCGCGCTGCTGATCGGCCTGGTCGCGGGCACGGTGATCGCGTGGCCGTTCGGCTTGGTCGACACTTCGACGTTCGAGCAGGCGCCGATCTTCAGCCTGCCGGTGCCGTTCGCGCTGGGAGCGCCGAGCTTCAGCGTCAGCGCCACGCTCTCGCTGTGCGTGGTGATGCTGGTGGCGATGATGGAGAGCACCGCGGACATGATCGCGCTCGGCGAGATCGTGGACCGGCCCGCCGATGAGCGCACCATCGCCGCCGGGCTGCGCGCCGACGGCGCCGGTAGCGCGCTGAGCGCCGTGTTCGGCGGGTTCACCTGCAGCGCGTTCGCGCAGAACGTGGGGCTGGTGGCGCTCACCCAGGTCCGCAGCCGGTTCGTGGTCGCGGCCGGTGGCGGCGTGCTGGTGCTGCTCGGCTTGTTCCCGGTGGTGGGCGCGGTGGTCTCGCTGGTGCCGCAGCCGGTGCTGGGCGGGGCGGCGCTGGTGCTGTTCGGGTCGGTCGCCACCAGCGGCATCCGCACCCTCGGGCGCGCGGATCTCGGCGACCCGTTCCAGGCGTTGATCGTGGCCGCGTCGCTGGGCATCGGCCTGGTTCCCGTGGTGCAGCCCGATTTCTACGCGCAGGCCCCGGACGCGTTGCGCACGGTGCTGGATTCCGGCATCAGCACGGGCTGCTTGGCGGCGCTCGCCCTCAACGCCCTCTTCCACCGCCGCGCGCCGGAGCAGCCCGCTGATCACGCTGCGCCGCTGCGCGCCGATCCGGGTGAGTGATCTTTCCTCCTGATCGGATGAGCCGTCCTCCTGACCGCGGCGCCGGGTGGACGGCTCGTCCGAGCGCGCAGGCGGATCTCCGGCTACCGCGAAACCGGTCGTCCGCCCGCTGAGAGGCACGATCGGGTGTCACTCGTGGGGTGAATGTGTCCAGCGAGGCGCACGGGGCGCCGGTGCACTGGTGCGGTCACCGAAGGAGGGGCCGTGCCGCGAAAGTGCCGACACATCAGCTTGACCACTGCCATTCTGCTGCTGCTCATGTCACCGACCGCCCTGGCGCGCGAGCGAACGGAGGGAGCGGACGCGGCCCGGCAAGTGATCTCCCGGAACTTCCCCGATCCCGACGTCTTCACCCACGGCGGAACGCACTACGCGTACGCGACGAACACCGCCGGGTACAACGTGCAGCTCGCCACCGCGACCGACGCGACGGGATCGTGGGAGCAGCGGGCCGACGCGCTGCCGCAGCTGCCGCCGTGGATCGGCCCGTCCGAAACGGGCAGCCTCAACGTGTGGGCGCCGGACGTGAGCGCCCGCGACGACGGCACGTTCCTGCTGTACTACACCGCGCACCACGCGCCCTCCGGCCGCCAGTGCATCGGCGCCGCCGTCGCCGGTTCCCCCGAGGGGCCGTTCATCCCGACCGGGCCGGATCCGCTGATCTGCGCTCCCGGCCAGGGCGACGTGATCGACCCGAGCAGCTTCGTCGACGACGACGGCAGCCGCTACCTGCTCTACAAGGACTCCCGCGGCACCCGCGCCCGCAGCGGCCCGTCGACCATCCACCTGCGTCCCGTCGCCGCCGACGGCCTCACGCCCACCGGTGCGGACGTGTCGCTGCTGCGCGCGGACCGGCCGGAGGAATCCGGCGTCGTCGAAGCGCCCACGCTGCTGCGCAGGCCGGGCGGGTACGTGCTGCTGTTCTCCGGCAACACCTTCGACAGCGGCGACTACTTCACGAACTACGCGACCTCGTCGAGCCCGACGGGTCCGTTCACGAAAGCGCCCGGTGCGTTGCTGAGCAAGGAGATCCTGGGCGGCGCGGTGCGGAATCCGGGCGGCCAGGACGTGTTCGACGACGGCGGGCTCATCGCGTTCCACGGCGACCTCCCGGAGCCGCCCGGTGATCGCGGGCTGTGGATCGCGGAACTGAGCTGGGACGGCCTGAATCCCGTGCTGTCGCGGGAAATTTCCTCTTGAACGATCATGGGAATCCACCCGATCGTGCACTGCTCGATGAGTTCTGCGCGGACACCTCCCCGGCTATCGTTCCGATCAGTCCCCTCCGATGGCGCGCGATCTCCTTGCGAGGCAACCGGATGGGGCAAGGGAGGGAGCGGACCCGATGTCCTCTGAGGACATCGGGTCCGTTTTATCCGTTCAACACTGCTCCGTTCGCAGCAATTCGCTGAACCGAACAGCGGCTTCTGGACTCGGTCATGTATCGGGACGAAACGTCGATCGTCAGGCTGTCGTTAATCGCCTGAACTTTTCGCCGAAACCCAGGAGCAGCCCATGCGTTTACGGGCCCTCGCAGTCACGGTCGCCGGCCTGACGGCATTAGCCACGCCGTCCGCCTCCGCAGCCACCACCAACGATCCCTTGGCCGGCCAGCAGTGGGGCCTCGACCAGATCCACGCCGAGCAGGCGTGGCAGACCAGCACCGGCGCCGGGCAGGTCATCGCCGTCGTCGACACCGGGGTCGACCTCGGCCACCCCGACCTGCAGTCCCAGCTCGTCCCGGGCGCGACGTTCGCCTGCGGCGGCGCTCCCGCGCCGTGCGGCAACGGCGACTGGGTCGGCGGTGACGGCGTCGGTCAGGACACCGACGTGCACGGCACCCACGTCGCCGGGATCGCGGCCGCGGCCGCGAACAACGGCATCGGCGGAGCGGGCGTCGCCCCCGACGCGAAGATCATGCCGGTGAAGGTGCTGGAGAACGGTTCCGGCGCGTTCAGCGAGATCGGCGCGGGCATCCGCTACGCCGCCGACAACGGCGCCAACGTGATCAACCTGAGCCTCGGCGCGCAGCCCGGCACCCAGCTGCTCACGCTGCTCGGCATCGAAGCGGACGCGAAGGACGCCATCGAGTACGCCCGTTCGAAGGGCGTCGTGGTCGTCGCCTCGGCGGGCAACGAGACCGCGCCGCTGTGCGACACCCCCGCGTGGGAGAAGGGCGCGCTGTGCATCGCGGCCACCGACCGCGAGGAGAAGAAGGCCTCCTACTCCAACTTCGGCCTGAAGCTGGACATGAAGGCCGTGTCCGCGCCCGGCGGCGCGGGAGACGACGTCTGCGCCGACGACGTGATCTCCACCGTGCCGCGAGGCATGGGCACGCCGAAGTGCGGCCAGCCCGACTACGACGCGCTCGCGGGCACCTCGATGGCCGCCCCGATGGTCGCCGGTGCCGCCGCGCTGCTGACGGCGCAAGGTCGTTCCGTGGACCAGGTGGAGCAGGTCCTGATGGACACGGCGCACACCCCCGGCAGCGACAACACCGGGCAGTTCAGCCTGCTCACCGGGCACGGCGTCATCGACGCCGCCGCCGCGGTGAACGCGCCGGTCGTGCCGCAGCCCTGATCCGGTAGGTGGGCGGCCCCGCATCGGGCGGGCCGCCCACCGCCCGCTCACCGGTCGAAACGGCCGGATTTGAGCGTGTGCAAGAAGAATCCCCACTGCGCGGCCGGGACGGTGAAGTGCCCGTCCTCCGGCGCCTTGGAATCCCGCACCGCCGTGGACCCTGGTGACAGCGCGACTTCGACGCAGTTGTAGTCGCCGCTCCACGTGCTCTTGCGCCACTTCAGTTCAGCCATCTCCGAGCCTCTCCGCGACCGCCGAGATCATGTCGTCGGAAGTTGTCGCATCCAAAGCATGTTTGCCCAGCCCGTTGCACACTTCCACAAACGGTTGCACTGCTGAAGTTTCAGTGACGAAGACGCCGAAGCTGCGAGCTTCCACGAACACGTAGGGCGTCCCGTCCGCCAACTCGTAGAGCGTGAACGAACCGCGCAGCCCCTCGTGCGGCACTGCATCGAACGGCAGGACTCGGATCGCTACGTTATCCCTGCGCTGCACGGCGATGAGGTGCCTCAGCTGCTCTTGAGCGATCCTCGCGTTCGCAAGCGTTCGCCAGAGCACTGCCTCGTCCAAGAACATGGCGACTTTCGGCGCTCTCGGCTTCGACAGCACCGCTTGGCGCCCAAGTCGAGTAGCGACTTGCCGCTCCAGATCAACACCGGGAGCGAGGGACGACCCCAGGATCAAGCGGGCGTAATCGGCGGTCTGGGCGAGTCCCGGAACCAGCGCCAACTCCACCGCCGTGATCTCCACGGCCTCCCGTTCCAGGATCATCAAGCTCGTCACCTGGTCCGGTACGTGCTCGGTCGCGAGCCAGGCAGCGTTGTCCTTCGACTCCCCGACCCTCTCGATGAGCTCCTGCTTCTCGTCGCCGACGACGCCGAACACCGCGCAGAGCGCGCTGACCTCTTCGCGGCTGGGCGACCTGCTGCCGAGCTCCGTGCGGTTGATCGAAGCCGGTGAGACACCGAGCGATTTCGCCACCGATCGGGTGGATAAGCCCCTGCTTTCCCGGAGTTTGCGCAGTTGCACGCCGAGCCCCAATTGGCGCAGCTTGTCCGCGTGCCGCATCCGGTCACCTCCGCATTCGCCGATTCCTCTCGCCGAGCAGTGAGACGACGAAGCCACCGGCACCCATCGTGAGCTGCGAAGTCTCATCTTGGCGGAAACACAAAATAGCGATCTACCTTTCGTTTCGTCAGCGGTTCCGCTGGTGATCGAACCGAAAGGAGGACGAAATGGCGCTGCCCCACCCTTTCCGATGCCCCAGACCGGTGGCGTTCTGGATCGTCGGGCTGGCGCTGTACCTGCGCCACGCGACGCCTTCCCGGCCGGGCGCGCTGCCCGGCGGCGAGCGAGCCGCGACGCTGTGCGGCACCTGGATCCGCGTCCCCTTCGACACCCCGCCACCGCGCCGCCCCCGATCCGAGCAGATCACCGAACGGTGCCCGCAGTGCGCCGACATCGCCCGCACCCACGACTACCTGCTGCTCACCTGGGACTTCTGACTCCACGGCACCCGAATCCACCGGTCTCCGAACCCCGGCCCGTTGCGGCACCTCCCCGACACCGCACCGGACCGGCCGGTGGCCGGGCGCTCCCCCACTCCGTCGCGCCCGGCCACCACCCCCACCGCCGGTGAGTGAACGGACCGTTCGCCCAATCCCACTGGACGAACGGTCCGTTCACCCGCCCCCGGCCCGCCCTCGCCGGGCCGCCGCGAGCCGATCGAAGTGAACGGACCGCTTGCCCAATCGGATTGGACGAACGGGCCGTTCACTCGGAACCAGGCGTCCACGCCGTGACGGGTATCGGATGAAGTGAACGGACCGCTTGCCCAATCGGATTGGACGAACGGGCCGTTCACTCCAGCTTCGTTGGACGAACGGGCCGTTCACTCGTGTCCCGCGCCGGGGTGGGCTCCGCTCGACGGCAGCGCGGTCCGGTATGACCGATCTTCGCGTAGCCTGGCGAGGAGCTGATCTCGCCAGATCGTCCGCGGCGAGGTCACGCCCCGGCACCGGACGCAGGAGAATCCACAATGGACTTAGGCAAGCTGTTCAGCTCCCTCTCGCCCGCCAAGCACGACCACCGCTCCTCCCGCGACAGCAGCGACCGCCGCAGGCACCACCGCGGGCGCAGCCACTCCAGCAGCGACCACCGCCGCCGTCGCCGCGACAGCTCCAGCCGCAGCGGATCCGGCCGCCGCCGCCACCGCAGCCGCAGCTGAACGAGCCCGGACCAGCCGAGCCCGCGAGTCCGGCGCCACCGCGCCGGGCTCCGGCCGAAACACCCCGCACCTGCGAACGAAACGGTGGCCCGTGGCCGTTGACGCGCCGAGTTCCTACTACGGCGAAGACGACGACTGGGGAGCTCCCGGCCCCGCCCTGGAAGCCGGCGAGCACCTCGCTCCGGGCTATCGCGTGCTCTCCCTGCTGCGGCGGGGAAATCGGCTCGACGTCTACGACCTCTGGAGCGAGGAGCGCGGCTGCCGCTGCGTCGGCAAGACCCTGCGCCCGGAACGCGCCGAGGACACCACCGCCGCCGGGTGGCTGCGCGGCGAAGGGATGCTGCTGGGCTCCCTCACCCATCCGCACCTGGTGCGCGGCTACGAAACGGTGCTCAGCAGCGAGCCCGCCCGCCCCGTGGTGATCACCGAGACGCTGCCCGGCGCGACGTTGAGCTACCTGCTCGACCAGCACTCGCGGCTGCGGCCCGTCGACGCGGCGATCCTCGGGATCCAGCTGTGCTCCGTGCTCGGCTACCTGCACCGCCAGGGCTGGGCGCACCTCGACGTGAAACCGTCCAATGTGGTCTCCGCGGGCGGGCGGGCCGTGCTGCTCGACCTGAGCCTCGCCTGCCGCATCGGCGAGCACAACACCGCAGGCACCTTCGACTACCTCTCGCCCGAGCAGGCGCGCGGTGGCGAGATGACCGCCGCCACCGACGTCTGGGGACTCGGAATCACCTTGTGGGAGGCCCTTTCCGGCGCACCGCCGTGGGTCGACGTCTCGCACCGGCAACGACGCGAGGACGGCTCCCGGCACTACCCGCAGCTCGACGGCGCACCGCCGCCGCTGCGCACCCGCCGCCGCCTGCCCGCCCGGCTGTCCCGCACCGTCGACGCCTGCCTGGCCCCCGACCCGGCCGCGCGCCCGAGCATCGACGAGGTCGCCACCCGCCTGATCACCTGGTCCGGCATCGACCCGACCGCCTGAGCGGGGACTGTCAGCGCTTGCGGCGGAACGCGATGGCGCAAGCCACGCCGATCGCCGTGAGCGCGAGCTGACCGCCCAGGACGATGCGGTTCACGCTCACCGCCGGATGCCAGACGGCGCCCTCCGAGGTGACCGCCCACGCGCCGACGGGCCGGGCCACGGCGCCGACTCCCCCGCCGGTTCCCCGCTTCTTCCTGCCGCCGAGCCCACCACCGGTGCGGACCTGCGCGACCGGCACCAACGTCGTGTCGCCCTGCTGCACGACCGGCCCGAAGACCTGGTCCTCCCGGAGACGAGCGGCGAGCGCGGACAACGCGTCCTCGGTCGCGGCGAGTTCGTTGTCGTTCCCGGCCATGGCCCCTCCTCGAACGATCACCCGTCCCGCCAACCCTAGCCGCCCACCACCCCCACCAGACCCCCTTCAGCCCGACGCCCCTTCCGGACGAACGGCCCGTTCGCCCAACGGGATCGGACAAGCAGGCCGTTCACTCCGCCCCGACTCGCCTCCGACCCGCGCTTCCGGATCAAGTGAACGGACCGTTCGTCCAATCCCGTTGGGCAAACGGTCCGTTCACTCCACCCCGATCCGCCCCCGACCCGCGCTTCGGGAACGGGTGAACGGACCGTTCGTCCAATCCCGTTGGGCAAACGGTCCGTTCACTCCATCCCGATCCGCCGCTGACGCATGGTTCGAGTTCGGGTGAACGGACCGTTGGTCCAATCTCGTTGGGCAAACGGGCCGTTCACTTCACTCCGGTGCTGCGCGGGTGGGCTACTTCGAGTCGACTCGGCCGAGCGGGGTCGGGGTGGCCGCCAGGTCGGCGCACGCCTCCTGCCAGGAGGGGTCGCCGGGGTGCAGCGTCGAGCGGAGGTAGGCCGTGGTGAGCCGCCGGACCGCCTCCACCCGCTCGGGGTTCTCGTCGGTGGTCTCCGCGACGTCGTACCCGGACACGCCGCCGAGCCCGTGCCCGGCGCCGAACAGGGTGAGCAGCGATTTCGGGCCGGGCGCGAGGAAGTACGGGTCGGCGTGCCACTGCGGGCCGCGAACGGTCAGGTGCTCGGAGGCGTCCGCGTCCCCGGCGACGACCAGCGCGGGAGCGGCCATCTCGGCGAAGTCGATCCCCAGGAAGAACGGGTAGTTCTCGGCGACGAACTCGGTCACGGCGTCGCCGCCCCGGCCGGGCGCGGCGAGCAGGACGCCCGCCTTGATCCGCGGCTCGGTCAGGTCCACCACCGAGCCGTCGGTCGGGTCGGTGAGCCGCGAACCCAGCAGCATGCTCGCGGTGTGCCCGCCCATGGAGTGCCCGGCGACGGCGACCTTCTCCCGGTCCAGCCGCCCGCGCAGCTGCGGGACGGCGTCCTCGATCTCGTCGAACCGGTCGAGGACGGCCGACATGTCCAGCACCCGCGACCGCCAGTGCAGCGGCGCGTCGGGCTCGTCGGTGTCGAGCCGCAACGTCGTCGAGCTCAGGTGGGTCGGCTGGATCACGACGAAGCCGTGCGCGGCCCAGTGGTCGACGAGCGGCGCGTAGCCGTCGAGCGAGGAGAGGTGGTGGGAGTGGCCTTGCCCGTGCGACAGGAGGATCACCGGCAGGCCGGTCCCGGTGACGGGCGCGGAGACCCGCACTTCCAGGTCCACCGGGCGGCCCGGCACCGGCAGCACCACCGGGCGGACCGAGAGGACGGGTGCGGCGTCGGCCGCGTGGGTCGAGTCGTTCATGGTGCGCGTCTTCCCTTCGATGGCCGCCGCACCACCTCGTCGCGGGTCGGCGGCCGCTTCAGCACACCAAAGCGGAGCACTGTTCCGTTAAATATACGGAGCAGTGTTCCGCTTCGTCAACGCGGACGCGCCCGCGCAAGAAAACCGCCCGCCCGGTGCAACGGTGCACCGGAACGGGCGGAGTGGGACCTCCGACCCGGCGAGCGATCAGCCCGCCAGGTCGCGGCAGGTCAGAGGCGGGCGAGCGCCCGGAGTCCGGGCTCGTCGATCGTGGTCATCGCCTGCGCCTCAGCGGCGTCGATGGCCCCGCCGTCCAACGCGCGGACGAAGGCCGATGCCATCGCGCGGGCCGTGGCGGGCTCGTCCAGGACCGCGCCGCCGCCCGCGCCGACGTAAGCGGCGAGGCGGTGCGCCTGCGCGGGCGCCGTCTCGCGGAACGCGGCGAACACCGCCGCGTACCGGCTCACCAGCTGCGCCGGATGCAGGTCCCAGCCCTGGTAGAAACCGTGCGCCAGCGAACGCCGCACCAAGTCGTAGTGGTTGCGCCAGCCGTGGTCGCGCTGCTCGCCGACGGGCAGCACGTTCGTCGACCCGTCGGACAGGAAGATCCCGGTGCCCGCCGCGGCCACCTGCATCGCGTGCCGGGCGAAGTCGCAGGAACCGTGCGCCAAGTGCTGGTGGGTCGCGGTGAGACCGCAGCTCGCGGTGTAGTCGTAGGTGCCGAAGTGCAGACCGCTGACCCGCCCGGCACCGGCCGCGATGAAGCGCGGCAGCGCGAACCGGCCCGAACCGTCCACGATGGACTGAGTGGTCTCCACCTGGATCTCGAAGCGCAGCGACCCCGCCGCCAGGCCCAGCTGCTGCTCGAACAGCTCCAGCAGCTCGACGAACACCTCCACCTGCGCGACGTCGACGACCTTCGGGAAGGTCAGCACGAACCCGCTCGGCAGGCTCCCCCACCGCTGCAACAACGACGTCAGGAACACGTCGAGGGTGCGCACCGACCGCGCGCGCAACTCCGCGTCGTCGAAGGACTTCACGCGGAGCCCGAAGGTCGCGGGCTGCTGCCCGTCGCGCAACCAGCCCGCGACGACACCGGCCGTGCGCTCGGCGTCGGCGTCCTCCGCCTCGTCACCGGGCGCGCCGTAGCCGTCCTCGAAGTCGATCCGCAGGTCCTCCACGGCCGCCCCGGCCAGCTTCTGGCGCACCCGCGGATGCACCGCGTCGGCCACCGGACCGTCCAGGCCCAGCAGGAACGTCAGCGAAGCGGGCTCCGGCAGGTGCTCGTCGAACGTGCCCAGCGCCGTGTCAGCCCACTGCCGCAAGGTGCCCGAGTCGACCGCGCCCGCGGGCACGTAGCAGGTGTGCACCGGTTGCCGCGCGGCACCGGCTCCCGGATACCGCCGCGCCATGTCCTCGTCCACGGCCGACAACCGGGCCAACCGCGACTCGACCTGATCCGCGTTCAACGACGTCCGCACACACACCTCCGGCGAGAAAGAAGCCCTTGCACCTTGAACTTTGATCGTCGTCCGCCCGTGGCGGAGCCGCCGGACGTGAACGGATTCCCACGGCGGAAGAGGGGGCGGCACGACACCGCCCCCTCTTCGAAACGCCCGATCAGATCCGCTCGTACGCGGGCAGCGTCAGGAAGTCCACGAACTCGTCGGCGACCGCGACCTGCTCGAACAGCTCGACGGCCTGGCCCAGGTTCTCCGTCGGGAAACCGTTCTCGGCGCGCAGCGCCTTCTCCGTGTCGGCCAGCACCTGGCGCACCAGGTCGACGGTGACCTGCTCGCCACCGGCGAGGACCACGTCGTTGTGCAGCCACTGCCAGATCTGCGAACGAGAGATCTCGGCGGTCGCGGCGTCCTCCATCAGGTTGTGGATCGCCGCGGCACCGTTGCCGCCCAGCCAGGACACGATGTAGCGGACGCCGACGTCCACCGCCGCGCGCAGGCCCTCGATGGTCTTCTGGCCCGGCGTCCGGTTCACCGACAGCAGGTCGTCGGCGGTGACCGAGACGTCCTCGCGCTTGCGGTCGATCTGGTTCGGCTTGTCACCGAGGACGCCGTCGAACTCCTCGAAGCAGATCTCCACCAGACCGGGGTGCGCGACCCAGGAACCGTCGAAACCGTCGCCGGCCTCGCGGTTCTTGTCGTCGTGGACCTTGGCCATCGCCTTGTCGTTGGCCTCCGGGTCCTTCTTGTTCGGGATGAACGCGGCCATGCCGCCGATCGCGAACGCGCCGCGCTTGTGGCAGGTGCGCACCAGCAGCTCGGTGTAGGCGCGCATGAACGGCGCCGTCATCCCGACCGTGTTGCGGTCCGGCAGGATGTACTGGTCCGAGTCGCGGAACGTCTTGATGACGCTGAACAGGTAGTCCCAGCGACCGGCGTTGAGGCCCGCGGAGTGGTCGCGCAGCTCGTAGAGGATCTCCTCCATCTCGAACGCCGCCGGGAAGGTCTCGATCAGCACCGTGCCGCGGATCGTGCCGTGCGGGATGCCGAGCTCCTGCTGGGCGTGGGTGAACACGTCGTTCCACAGCCGCGCCTCGAGGTGGCTCTCCATCTTCGGCAGGTAGAAGTACGGGCCGCTGCCCCGGTTCACCAGCTCCTGGGCGTTGTGGAAGAAGTACAGCCCGAAGTCCAGCAGCGCACCGACGATCGGCTTGCCGTCGACCAGCACGTGCTTGTCGTCGAAGTGCCAGCCGCGCGGGCGCACCAGCGGCACCGCGTGCTGCACGTCGTCGCGCAGCTTGTACTGCTTGCCCTCCGGGGTGGTGAGCTCGACCTGCTTGCGCACCACGTCGTAGAGGTTGACCTGGCCGCTGACCACGTTCTCCCAGTGCGGGGTGTTCGCGTCCTCCAGGTCGGCCAGCCAGATGCGGGCACCGGAGTTCAGCGCGTTCACCGACATCTTGCGGTCGGTCGGGCCGGTGATCTCCACGCGCCGGTCGGCGATGTCGGCCGGGGGCGTGGCGACCTGCCAGTCGGACTCGCGGATCTCCTTGGTCTCCGGCAGGAAGTCGAGGCGGCCGTTGCGGGTGGCCTCGTCCCGGCGCTGCACGCGGCGGGCCAGCAGCTCGTCCCGGCGGGCGCCGAACTTCCGCTGCAGACCAGCGACGAAGTCGAGAGCCTCCTGGGTGAGGATCTCGTCGCCCCGCTCCACGGAGCCGCCGAGCACCTGCACGCTCGTCGCTGGGGTCGTGTCGGACATGGAAGCCCACCTTCTCTCGGGTACCTGCGCTCGCCGCCGCGCCGGGTCACGCCCGGTAGCGCCACAACGCTTCAGTGCTTTTCTGCATCGTGGATGTTAGTTTCCACGTATGGCCCGAGGCAACATGAGCTCGGGCACCGCCGACTAGAATCGATCACCAGGCCGACCTCCGAGGCCGACGAAGGGACCGCAGCGATGACCGGGCCACGCCGTGCCAACCAAGGCGGAGGGGTGCAGTCCATCGAACGCGCCTTCGACCTGCTGGAACTGATGGCGGACGCGGGCGGCGAAGTCGCGCTCTCCGAACTCGCCGAAGCCTCCGGGCTGCCGCTGCCGACCATCCACCGCATCATGCGCACCCTCGTGACCAGCGGATACGCCCGGCAGCAGCCGTCGCGGCGGTACTCGCTCGGGCCGCGGCTCATCCGGCTCGGCGAAACCGCGAGCCGCTCGCTCGGGTCCTGGGCGCGCCCCTACCTGGCGGAACTCACCGAAGCGACCGGCGAGACCTCGAACATGGCCGTGCTCGACGGCGACCAGATCGTCTACGTCGCGCAGGTCCCGTCGCAGCACTCGATGCGGATGTTCACCGAGGTCGGCCGCCGGGTCGACGTGCACGCCACCGCCGTCGGCAAGGCCGTGCTCGCCGACCTCGCCACCGACACCGTCGCGCAGCTCCTCGGCCGATCCGGGATGCGGGCGCAGACCGAACGCACCATCACCACCGTCGCCGCCATGCAGGACGAGCTGGGGCGCGTGCGCGAACAGGGCTTCGCCATCGACGACGGCGAGCAGGAAGTGGGCGTGCGCTGCTACGCCGTGGCGGTGCCCGGCGCCCCCGCCGGAGCGGGCATCTCGATCAGCGGACCCGAAGGGCGCATGACGCGGATCGCCACGGACACGATCGTCCCGCTGATGCGGCGGCTCGCCAAGGACCTCAGCGCCGAACTGCGGACCGCCTCACACAGCGCTTGAGGCCTCCGCGTCCGCCGAGGTCTCCGCGTCCGCGCGGGACCGGCGACGCCGCACCACGAGCACGATCGACCCGATCACCGCGGCGACCAGCACCACCGGCAGCCCGGCCAACCCCACCGCGGACGAGACCTGGTCGAACGCCGCCCCCGCGATCCGGCCGAGCGTGACCAGCAACGCGGCCCAGGCGAACGCGGCCGGGACGTTCACGGAGCTGAACCTGCGGTGCGAGACGCCCGCGCGCCCGGCCAGGCGGGGCATCAAGGTGCGCACCACGCTGAAGAAGTGACCGGTCGCCACGGTCGCCGCCGCACGGCGGTCCAGGAACGTCAGCAGCCGGCGCACCCGCTCCCGCCCGATGCGCTGGATCAGCTTGCGCTCCAACCGGTTCGGCGGGTCGAGCAGATCGGCCGAACCCGCCTCCCGGTCCAGCAACCGGAGCCTGCGAGCCCGCAGGAAACCCCACTGGCAGCCCAGCGCCGAAGCCGCGCCCGCCACCAGCACCGCCACCCACGGGTTCGCGACGCCCTGCCGCGACAGCAGCCCCAGCGCGAGCAGCGTCGGCGAACCGGGCAGGAACAGCCCGATCGGCGACCCGGACTCCATCGCCAGCACCACCAAGGCCACCGCGAACAGCCCGTACACCGGCAACCCCGACAAGAACTCGATCACCGATGTGCCCTTCCGCGCCCGAGCGATGTGCGAGCTCAGCCTACGGCCGGATCACGACCCCCGACTTACCGGCGGTCACCAGCCACCACGTCCCAGGGAAACCCCGTTCCACCCCGAACGAGGGATCTCACCACCCGCAGCAACCCCGCAATTTCGCGAGAAATCAAACCCCCACCATTCCCGCAAAACCCCGAACCCCAGCAATAACCCCAGATCAAGCCACGTAGCTGCCCAGGCATCCACTTCGGGGGCTCGCAATTCCTCGCGAAATCGCGCGAGTCATCCCAGGTGAGGAGTTCGTCCCCAGCCGTTCGGGGAGGCCGAGGAAGGGGGATCAGGTGTGCCAGCGGTCGCCGTGGGGCTCCAGGACGACCTCGCGCACGTCGTCGGTACGGCGGTGCAACCGGATCATCAAGTACTCGTCGGCCAACCGCGCCGCGACCTCGGCACCCCACTCCACGACCACGACCGCATCGGTGAGATCGGTGTCCAGGTCCAGGTCGTCGATGTCCTCCAGCCCACCGAGCCGGTACGCGTCGACGTGCACCAGCGCCGGACCGTCCCCAGCCGGGTGGTGCACCCTGGCGATCACGAACGTCGGCGAGGTGACCTGGCCGGTCACGCCCATGCCCGCGGCGATCCCCTTCGCCAGCACCGTCTTGCCCGCGCCCAGCGGACCGTCCAGCACGACCAGATCACCGGCGCGCAACCCGGCGCCCAGGCGGCGGCCGAAGTCCAGCGCCTCCTCCGGAGTCGCCAACTCGGCGGTGGACGCCACATCCGCGCTCATGACCGGCCGCTCACTTTCTTCTCCCCGTTCGAGATCCGCTGCGCCGCGCGCTTCACCAAGCCAACCAGGTGCCCGGTGACCAGCTCGTGCTGCTCCAGCATCGCCATGTGCCCGGCGCCCTCGACCCGCACCAGCTCCGCCTCCGGCAACTCCCCGGCGATCACCTCGGAGTGCGAGAACGGCGTCATCCGGTCCAGATCGCCGCTGAGCACCAGCACCTCGGTGTGGCGCAGCCCGGCGAGCGCGGCCTTGCGATCGTGCGACCCGAGCGTCTCCAGGAAGTCCGTGACGACCTCGACCGTCGTCGCGGAGATCATCTTGTTCATCAGGTCCACCAGCGACGGGCTGACCTCGCGATCGCCGAACGACAGCGCCCGCACGATGCTCCACGCCAACTGCCCGCCGGTGCGGCGCACCCGCTCCACCAGCTCCGGCTGCAGGCCCGCCAGCACGCCCAGGCCACGGGTGAGCGGGTTGTTCCGGGACAACCACGGCTTCGGCAGGCCGGACGCGCCGATCTCCCCGGCGGACGTGCTCATGAACGCGACCGCGCACACCCGGTCGCGGAACAACTTCGGCTGCTGCTCGGCCAGCGCCATGATCGCCATGCCGCCCATCGAATGCCCCACCAGCACCACCGGACCGCGCCGCGCGGTCGCCCGCACCACCGCGTCCAGATCCTTGCCGAGCTGTTCGATCGTGCTGTTGCGCCGCGACGAATGCCCGGACCGGCCGTGGCTGCGCTGGTCGTACTGCACCACCCGCACCCGCGGATCCGTCATCAGCGGCAGGTCGCGGCGCTGGAAGTGCCAACATCGCGAATCCAGCGCGTAGCCGTGCACCAGCACCACCGTGAGATCGGCGTGCCCGCCGTCGGCTGGCTTGATCTCCTGCACCGCCAGCGGCACGCCGTCATCGGCGGCCACCGTGGACTGCCGGTCCGGCCGCAACCGCCCCAGGCTCTCCTGCGCGTACAGGTCGTCCTCGTCGTGGCGCTGGGTCGCGATCCGCGAGCTGTGCGCGGCGACGCCGACGGCCGCCCCCGTCACCGCCGCGCCCAGCACCCCGCTGGACCAGGCGAGCGCCTGCCACACCGGTCTCATGTCGCCACCTCCGTAGGGGTGCGCGTCACCCGCGGCCGGAACATGCCGGTGACGATCTCGTAGTGGATCGTGCCCAGCTTGTCCGCCCACTCCGCGGCGGTCGGCGCACCCTGCTCACCAGGGCCGAACAGGACGACCTCATCGCCCACCGCGACCGGATCGTCGTCGCAGCACACCACCAGCTGATCCATGCACACCCGGCCCACCACCGGCCTGCGGCGCCCGGCCAGCCACACGTCCATCCGGCCGGACAGGTTGCGCGGCACGCCGTCGGCGTAGCCCACCGGCACCAGCGCCAACGTGCACTCGCGGTCGGCCGTCCACAGGTGGCCGTAGGAGACGCTCTCGCCGGGGCCGACGCGCTTGGTCAGCACCACCTCGGAGCGGAACGTCATGGCCGGGACCAGCCCGTGATCGCCCGCGTGCGGCACCGGGTCCAGCCCGTAGGCGGCGATGCCCGGCCGGACCAGTTCGAAGTGCAGGTCGGGGCGGGTCAGCAGCGCCGCCGAGTTCGCCAGGTGCCGGATCGGGGTGAGCCCGGCGGCGCGCGCCTGCTCGTAGGCGTCCTGGAAGCGGGCGGCCTGCGCGTCGATCGACGGGTGGCCCGGTTCGTCCGCGCACGCCAAGTGCGACCAGACCGCGGCCACCTCCAGCACGCCCGACGCCTGCGCCTTCGCCGCGCGCTCCACCAGCGCCGGCCACAGCTCCGGCGGGCAGCCGTTGCGGCCCAACCCGGTGTCGATCTTGAGGTGCACCTTGGCGACCCGGGACCGCGCGTGCGCGGCGGTCGCGATCGCGTCCAGTTCGGCGGCCGACGACGCGGCGAGCTCCACATCGGCCGCGACGGCCGCGTCGAAATCGTCACCCGGGACGTGCAGCCAGCACAGCAGCGGAGCGGTGATGCCCGCGGCCCGCAGCCGCAAGGCCTCCCCGATGGCCGCCACGCCCAACGCGGAAGCACCGGCGTCGAGCGCGGCGCGGGCCACCACCTCGGCGCCGTGGCCGTACCCGTCGGACTTCACCACCACCATCGTCCGGGCGCCCGAGCGCTGAGCCCGTTCGGCCAGCAAGGCGACGTTGTGGCGAAGCGCATCGACGTCAATGCGCAGGTCGGCGCGGTGCGCGGGCTGCTCAGTCATGGCGCCGACATCGTCGCACACGCATTGCCGATCACCGCCTGGTTGTGAAGCAGACCCTCATCACGTTCCTTGTATACCACCCTGGGAGACCAGCTGATCACCCTCCGTGCGCATTGCTGCTCCCAGCGCCCTGCGCACGGCGGCTCAGGTTCGGAGTGAACGGACCGTTCGTCCAATCCCGTTGGGCAAACGGTCCGCTCACCCCAGCCCGCCCCACGCGACGTGAGATTCCAGCTCCAGGTGAACGGAGCTCCCGTTGGGCAAACGGTCCGCTCACCCCAACGCCCACGCGGATCGCCGCACAGCGCACGCCCCTGATCCGAGTGAACGGACCGTTCGCCCAATCCCATTGGGCGGACGGGCCGCTCACCCCCGACCCCGAACCGAGTCAACGGACCGTTCGCCCAATCCCGTTGGACGAACGGTCCGCTCACCCAGCCCGCGTGATCACCACACGGCGCGCGCTCTGAAACGAGTGAACGGACCGTTCGTCCCATCTCGTTGGGCGAACGGTCCGTTCACTTCAGCGGCGGGGCGGTGCGATCAGGTGGAGCGGAGGGTGCGGATCGCCGCCGGGAGCGCCGCGAGCAGGGCTGAAGCCCCGATCGGCGCACCGGCCTCCTCGCCGGCACCTCCGAGGGCGGCGAGCTCGGCGGCGAGGGCGTGCGCGTGCGCGGCGAAACCGCAGGCCAGCCACGGGTCCATCCCCGTGGCCAGCAGTGCCCCGATCAACCCGGTGAGCACGTCGCCCGACCCGGCCGTCGCGGGCCACGCGTGCGTCGAAGGGTTGACCAGCACTCGGCCGTCCGGAGCGGCGATCACCGTGGTGTTGCCCTTGAGCAGCAGCACCACGTCGTCGCGTCGCGCCACCTCCCGCGCCGCGGCGACCCGGTCCGGGCCCACCTCGCCCGCGAGCCGCTCGAACTCACCGGCGTGCGGTGTCAGCACCACCGCCGCGTCCGGCTCCCGCGCGTCCCACAGCGTCGGGTCCTGCGCGAACAACGTGATCGAGTCCGCGTCCGCGCACACCGGGCGCCCCGACTCCAGCACGTGCCGCAGCACCTCGCGCCCGCTGGCCCCGGTGCCGATGCCCGGCCCGACCGCCCAGGACTGCACCCGTCCCGCGTCGGCGACCGACCCGGTCGCCACCACCTCCGGCCATCGGGACCGCACGACGTCCGCGGCGGGCCCGGCGTAGCGGACCATGCCCGACGTCGCCTGCACCGCCGAGCCCGCGGCCAGCACCGCCGCACCCGGATACGTCGCCGACCCCGCCGCGACACCCACGACGCCCTGCGAGTACTTGTCGTCCGACGCCCCCGGCACCGGCCATCCCGCGCCGACGTCCGACGGCTCCAGCACGTGCAGATCAGGCTCGGGAAGATCATCGCCCAGGCCGATGTCGGCCACCACGACCGAGCCCGACAGCACCGCGCCCGCTCCCAGCACGTGGCACGGCTTGCGCCCGCCGAAGGTGACGGTCAGGTCCGCGTCGACGGCGGGCCCGTCCACCGCCCCGGTGATCGGGTCGACGCCGCTGGGCAGGTCGACCGCCACGATCGGCGCTTCGACCCGAGCGACCAGCTCGGCCGCCACCGGGCGCAGGCTCCCCCGCGCCGAAAGACCGACGATGCCGTCGATCACCAGGTCCGCGCGCTGCACCGCGTCCGTCGCGGCGGCCCCGATGCCGGCGGTGTCCGCGCCCGGCCCCGACGCCTCCACGACCCGGCCGCCCGCGCGGCGCAACGCCGCCAGCCCGGCCGGGTGCGCCTTGTCCGGAGCCAGCAGGACCGCGGTGACCCCGGCTCCTCGGCGGCGCAGCTCGGCACCGGCCCACAGCGCGTCCCCACCGTTGTTGCCCGCTCCGACCAGCAACGTCACGTGCCGGCCCGCGGTCGCTCCGGTCGTCTCGGCCAGCAGCCGCGCGCTGTGCGCGGCGACGGCGAACGCGGCGCGGCGCATCACCACCGGCTCCGGGGTCCGGGCGAACACACTGCGCTCGGCGGCCCGGATCTGATCCGGCGTCCACACTCCCTGCACGGAGACCTCCCACTCGCGGTTGCTGCCGTCTTACCCGATCACCGCGCCCCTGTCGCGCCACCCACCGCACCGACACCGTCTCCGAGTGAACGGACCGTTCGCCCAATCCCGTTGGACGAACAGGCCGTTCACCCCACCTCACCCTCCGGCCGGACAGGAACCGGACGGGAGTGAACGGACCGTCTGCCCAATCTCATTGGACGAACAGGCCGTCCACCCCGGCTCACCCCCGAACCGAGCGAGAACCGGTTCGAGTCAACGGACCGTTCGCCCAACCTCCTTGGACGAACGAGCCGTTCACCCCAGCCGGAGAGCGGCAGCGGTTCCGAGTGAACGGACCGTCTGCCCAATCCCGTTGGACGAACGGGCCGTTCACTCGGAGCGGGTTCGGCTCGGCGGTCCGCGAAAGCCGGACGGGCCGCTCGACGCTGTGGTCGAACGGCCCGTCCGGAGGTGCGGTGCGGCGGTGGTGATCACTCCACCGTGACGGATTTTGCCAGGTTGCGGGGCTTGTCCACGTCGTAGCCGCGGGCGCGGGCGATCTCCGCGGCGAGCACCTGCAGCGGCACCGTCGACACCAGCGGCTGCAGCAGCGTGGCCACCGCCGGGATCTCGATCAGCTCGTCCGCGAAGGGGCGCACCGCCTCGTCGCCCTCCTCGGCGATGACGACGGTGCGGGCACCGCGCGCCTGGATCTCGCGGATGTTGGACAGCATCTTCGAGTGCAGCAGCGCCCGGCCCTTCGCCGACGGCATCACCACGACGACCGGCAACCGGTCCTCGATCAGCGCGATCGGCCCGTGCTTGAGCTCGCCCGCGGCGAAGCCCTCCGCGTGCATGTACGCGAGCTCCTTGAGCTTGAGCGCGCCCTCCAGCGCCACCGGGTAGCCCACGTGGCGCCCCAGGAACAGCACCGCCTTCGAGTCGGCGAGCTCGCGCCCGAGGGTGCGCACCTGCTCCACGGTGGACAGGGTCTGGCGCACCGCCTGCGGCATCGCGGCGAGCTCCTCGAACTCGCGCGCCACCTCGTCGGAGTACTTCGTGCCGCGCGCCTGCGCCAAGGCGAGGCCCACCAGGTAGTTCGCGGTGATCTGCGCCAGGAACGTCTTCGTCGCCGCCACCCCGATCTCGGGTCCGGCGTGCGTGTAGAGCACCGCGTCCGACTCGCGCGGGATCTGCGCGCCGTTGGTGTTGCAGATCGCCAGCACCCTGGCCCGCTGGGTGCGCGCGTGCCGCACCGCCTCCAAGGTGTCCGCGGTCTCCCCGGACTGCGAGATCGCCACGACCAGCGTGTCGCGGCCCAGCACCGGGTCGCGGTAGCGGAACTCGCTGGCCAGCTCCACCTCGACGGGGATGCGGCACCAGTGCTCGATGGCGTACTTCGCGAGCAGGCCCGAGTGGTAGGCGGTGCCGCAGGCGACCACGAAGACCTTGTCGATGTCGCGCAGGTCCTGCTCGGTCATCCGCTGCTCGTCGAGGACGATGCCGCCGTTGACGAAGTGCCCCCGCAGCGTGTTCTCCAGCGCCTCGGGCTGCTCTTCGATCTCCTTGAGCATGAAGTAGTCGTGGCCGCCCTTCTCGGCGGCCGAGAGGTCCCAGTCCACGGTGAACGGCTTCGCCTGCACCTCGGCGCCGTCGAAGTCGGTGACCCGGTAGCCGCCGCGGTCGATGGTGACGACCTGGTCCTGGCCGAGCTCCACCGCGTCGCGGGTGTGCTCGATGAACGCCGCGACGTCGGAGGCGAGGAAGTTCTCGCCGTCGCCGACGCCCACCACCAGCGGCGAGGACCGGCGCGCGGCGACGATCTTGTCGGGCTCGTCGGCGTGCGTGACCAGCAGCGTGAACGCGCCTTCCAGGCGACGCGCCACGGCGCACACGCTCGCGGTCAGCTCACCCGCGGTCGGACCGGAGGCGTAGGCCGCGGCCACCAGGTGCGCCGCGGTCTCGGTGTCGGTCTCGCTGGCCATCTCGACACCGGCGGTCTCCAGCTCGGCGCGCAGCGCGGCGAAGTTCTCGATGATGCCGTTGTGCACGACCGCGACCTTGCCCGCGGCGTCCCGGTGCGGGTGCGCGTTGCGGTCGGTCGGCGCGCCGTGCGTGGCCCACCTGGTGTGGCCCATGCCGCTGGTCGCCGTGAACCGGGAGCCGTCCTGCCCGGCGAGCTTGCCCTCCAGGTTCGACAACGCGCCCGCGGCGCGTTCGACCGCGAGACCACCGGAGCCGTCGAGCATCGCGACGCCCGCCGAGTCATATCCCCGGTACTCCAGCCGCCTGAGCCCGTCCAGCACCACGTCCAGCGCCTGACGATGTCCTACGTAACCCACGATGCCGCACACCCGAGTCAGCGTAGCCACCGCCGCCGAACACCTCAGAACGGGCACGGCGCCCGCACCTGACGGTGCGACCCGGCACCTCGGTCCCGGGGAGATCGTTCTCGGACGATCATCGGCGCTGGTCAGCGGATCGAGGCGGGATTCGGCGTGGTGAGCGCGGCGGAACGATCGCCGCACCGGCACTCGAACGAGGGCGGTCCAGCGGCCCGGGAGAGCCGGTGAATCTCACCCGAGGCGTCCGCCACGTCACGGGCCGTCCGCCTCGCGTGGGCGAGCCCACTGCCGCGTCGGCTACCGTGACCCACCATGGCGCGGAATGCCAAGAAGGCGTTGGAAGAACTGTCCCACCGCGGACCGCACGAGGTGCTGCACGGCGACCTCGCGCTGGTCGGCCTGCCCGGCATCGTGTGCACGCCGCGCAGCGGCCGCGGGCTGCCCGCCGTGGCGTTCGGCCACGGGTGGCTGCAATCGCCCCGCCGGTACACCGGGTTGCTGCGCCACCTCGCGTCCTGGGGCATCGTCGCCGCCGCTCCCGGCACCCAGCGCGGCCCGCTGGCCTCGCACCGGATGCTGGCCTCGGACCTGCGCACCGCCCTCGACATCTGCACCGGCGTGCGCCTCGGCACGGGCGACATCAGCGTCGACGACGGCAAGCTCGGCGTCGCGGGCCACGCGCTGGGCGGCGGGAGCGCCGTGCTCGCCGCGGCCGACGACCCGCGGGTGCGGGCCGTGGCGACGTTCGCGGTGACCGAGACGATGCCGTCGGCGCTGGCCGCCGCGCACCGCGTCACGGCACCCGGGCTGCACCTCACCGGCGGGAAGGACCTGCTGGCGCCGTCCGTCGCGAACGCCGAACCGATCGCGGCGGCGTGGGGCGGGCCGGTGCAGCTGCGCGACCTGCCCAAGGCCAGCCACCTCGGGATCACCGAAGGCAGGCACTGGACGGAACTGGTGCTGCACGGCAAGGCCGAGTACCGCACCCAGCGCACGACCCGCGCCTTGATCACCGCGTTCCTGCTGCGCCACCTCAACGCCGACAAGCGGTGGGACGCGCTGCTCGACGGCGACGTCTCCGGTGCCGCCATCGACCAGGAGCACAGCCGGACGGCGAAGCAGCTCACGGCCTGACCGGGGTCGAATTCCGCACGGTCGCGGCGAAACGGCCCGCCGCGGCGATCACGTCGGCCACAATCACCGGCATGAGCGCGCCGCAGCCAGGACCCCACGGTTTTCCGCACGCCGCCCCGCCGCAGCAGGGCCATCCGCAGCAGGCGTACCCGGTGCAGCAGGGCTACCCGCAGGCACCGGGGCAAGCCCAGTGGACCTACCCGCAGCAGCCGGGTTTCCCGGCGCCGGGCGGACCGGCGAAACCCGCGTCGAACGGCCGCGCATCACCTTCGCCGTCGTGCTCTGCGTGCTCGCGCTCTTCTTCGTCGAAGAGGGGATCACGTCCATCGTGAGCAGCGCCGCCGCGTCGAGCATCGTCTTCGACGGGCAGACCCAGGTGGGCGTGAACATCGCGCTGTCGATGCTGCGCGGCGTCGGGATCGTGCTCGCCGGCGCGTTCGCGCTCACGGCGGCGATCCTGCACTTCGCCCGAGCACGCGCCGCCCGGGTGTTCGCCGTGCTCACGGGCGGCGCGGCGGTGCTCGGCTTCCTGCTCAACGCGGCCTACGAAGTGCACACCGTCGCCACCACGCACCTGCGGCTCAACTTCGACGACATCGTCGACACCCGCTTCGTGATCGTCCTGGTGCTCGGCGCGATCATCGCGGGCCTCTCGTTCGTCCCCGCGATCAACGGTGGCCCCGCGGCTCGACCACCGATGCCGCAGGGCTACCCGCCGCAGTACCGCTGACGCGGCTGCCGTTCACCTCAACCAGCTGCGGTTCGAGAAGTCGTCGTCCTCGTCGTCGAGGACCGGCCGCCGCCGGGCCGCGGGGCGCGGAGCGGGACGCGGCGGCGGCTGCTGCCAGCCCTGCTGCGGCGGCTCCGGACGGCTCTGCGGAGGAGGTTCCGGCCTGGTCTCCGCGACCGGTTCCGGCCTGCCCGCTGGGGCGGGCCGCGGGGCCGGGTCGGTGTACTCCTCTTCGTCGTCCTCGATGCCGACGTCGATCTCCGCGACCCGGTTGCGCTCGGCGTTCTCCCGCTCCGTGCGCTCCCGGATGCGCTCGGCCATCTTCTTCGCCGTGGCGACCGTGCTCTCGATGGCGGCCGTGGCCTTGTCCGCGCTCTCCCTGGAGCTCTTGGTGAGCTCGTGGCTGCGGTTCACGTCGTCGCTGACCAGCCGGTTCATCGATTCCCGGAACGCGCGCGCCTCCGGTGTCTCGGTGCTCATCTCAGGCGGTCCTTCCCCGCGTCACGCTCATCCCTGCCGGTCCTCACCGAGCACCGCCCGGTGCCGGGCACCGGAGTCGTCCACCACGTCGTCGAACAGCTGCCCCTGGGTGCGCCACGGGCTGGAGTTCGTCCGCTCCTGCTCACCGCCGCCGCCCTGCTGGCCGCCGCCCATCGCACCCATGCCGCCCATCATTCCGCCGCCCATGGCGCCGCCACCGGACTGCTGCTGACCGCCCTGCGCGGCGGCCGGGTCGGACATCGTGCCCATCCCGGTCGCCCCCTGCGGGCTGCCGGAGGCCGCGTCGTCCGCGCTGGCCAGCCCCGTCGCGCCCGCCTGCGGCGGTGGGCCGCCGAACGGTGACGGGTGCTGCGCGGGAGGTTCGGCGCCGAGGTCACCGGCGAACAGCTGCCCGGACATGCTCGCGAACGAACCGGACACGCCTTCGCTGGTGAACGCGCTGGCCAAGCCCGCCGACTGCGAGCTCGTCGGCGCCGGACCGTCGGGAACCTCGGGGGCGCTCGTCGCCGACGCCGCCGGAACCACCGGCTCGGTGCCGCCCGACGCCGGAGCGTCGAACCCGCCGACCTGCGGCGGAGTTCCCACCGGTGCGGACGGATCGAAGCTCGCGCCGGGGTCGCGTCCGACCGGAGCTCCGGCCGCGTCCGGCCCGAGGGGCTCCGCACCGGGCATCGCGGGCGGAGCGGGCGGAGCGGGCGGAGCGGGCGGCACGGCTCCGGGAGCGGCGGTGCGGGCGTCGGGTGCGGGCTGGTCGTCCGCGCCGAACTCCACGGTCTCCTGGATCGGCGGCCGGCCACCGCCGGCGTCCACCTCGACGTTGATCGAACCGTCCGGGGCACGCTCCAGGGTGATCGTGCGATCGCCCTCGTGGATCACGGCCTTGCCGTCCTCACCCGGCACCACCGGGATGCCCGGCTGCGGCGGCTGGCCTCCTGGGAACGCGGCGCCCGTACCGAGCGGGGCGCCCTCCTGACCTGGCATCGCGCCCGGCGTCGGGTTGGTCCCCACACCAGGCATACCTGGCTGGCCCGGCATCGCACCCGGCGTCGGATTCGTCCCCACACCAGGCATACCTGGCTGACCGGGCATCGCACCCGGCGTCGGATTCGTTCCCACGCCCGGCATGCCGCCTTCCGGGCCGAACCGCACGTCGTAGGTCTTGGGCTTGCCGTCCTCGCCGATGACCGTGACCTGCGAGGTGCCCTGCTGGTCCGGCTCCTGGATCTGAACGGCGTCCTGACCTTCGCCGATCGTCTCGACCTCCGGAGCACCCGGCCCGGCAGCGCCGGGCTGCGGCATCCCCGGCACCTCGGGCATCTCGGGGGCTTCGGGCATCTTCGGGGCTTCCGGCATCGCCGGAGTCTCCGGCATCGCCGCCGCTCCACCCGGCGAGCCGCCGGGGGAACCACCGGGCGAACCTCCCGGCGAACCCCCTGGAGA
Organism: Saccharopolyspora sp. NPDC002578; assembly: GCF_053592695.1. Classification (NCBI taxonomy): domain Bacteria; kingdom Bacillati; phylum Actinomycetota; class Actinomycetes; order Pseudonocardiales; family Pseudonocardiaceae; genus Saccharopolyspora; species Saccharopolyspora sp. NPDC002578. The sequence goes on from NZ_JBSFWJ010000023.1 coordinate 53,234, forward strand.
ACCACCGGGCGAACCTCCCGGCGAGCCGCCGGACGGAGCGCCTCCAGGGCCCTGCTGACCAGGACCTTGCTGGCCAGGCCCCTGCGGCCCGGCACCGTCCTGCGCCGGGCCGGGGTTGCTGAACGGGTTCTCCTCGGCCTTGCCGAGTTCCTCGTTCAGCTTCTTCCACGTGTCATCGACCGCGGTCTTGGTGTCGGTGCACTTCTTGTCGAAGTTCTCCCACTCGTCCTCGACCGCCATGGCGAAGCCGTCGGCCATCTCTTGCGCCTTCTTCTTCGCCGCCTCCTTCGTGGCGTCGTCAGCGTCCCCGCAGTCCTCATTGATCGGGATCTGCCAGATCGCCGCGACCTTGCGGATCACCTCGTCGTCATCGCTGCCGTTGGCCAGGTCGATCGTGGTGTCCCAGTCCTTGGTGCTCTTGCCGCAGGTGACCTGCTCGCGGCGCTTCTCCAGCTCCAGCACGTAGCGGGACTTCTCCCGGCACAGGTCGCCGAGGCCCTTCATCGCAGCGGTGGTGCTCTGCGCCGCCGTGCTCACCCTGTTGATCACGCGCTCGTTGACCGTGGGGGTGAACTTGTCCGCGAAGAACTGCTGCGAGCTCTCCGATGCCGCACCGCTCCAGCCGCCCCACAGCCGGCCGAGGCGCGTCGACATCTCCTCGTGCGCCTTGCGCATGCCCTTCTCGGCGGCGTTGAGGTCCTCGGTGCCCCGCGCGAACTTCGCGAACTGGATGCCGCGCTGCTCGTGGAAGCGATCTTCGGCCTGCTTGACCTGACCGACGCCGACGCGCTGGTTCTTGATCGCCCCGATCCGGTGGTACACCGGCAGCAGGTCGCGGAAGAAGCGCAAACCGGCGTTGCCCGCGTCCAGCAGCTCGTCCGAGGAGTCGGCTCCCGCGCCGCCCTTCTCCCCGTTGTCGGCCGCGCGCTGGGTGCCGTCGATCGTGGCCTGCCCGCCCTTGATGGCCTCGTCGTGCTTGCGGTCCTTCTCCCCCGCGGCGTCGGCCTGCTTCTTCGCTTCCTCGTAGGACTCCTGGAGATGTTCGTCCGGGTCCCACGTGGTGAAGCCCTCACCGGAGACCCGCCAACCGCTGTCGTCGTACTTGTCCATGTACGGATCGAGAGCGGAGGTGTCCTCGAAGAAGTTCCGCTGGCGGTAGATCAGCAGCAGGTTCCGCTTCGCCTCGTCCGAGACGTCGCCGTTGTCCAGGAGCGCCTTGACCTCGTCGACGGTCGGCTGCTTCTCCTCCGCCATCAGTTGCTCCCCGACTTGCCGACGGTCTCCGACGCGTCCGCGTCGGACCAGTCATAGCCCTGGCCGGTCTGCTCCAGCTTCTGCGAGAAGTCGTCCATCGCCTCGGCCATCGACGTCACGCACTTCGCGAGCTTGGCCATCGCGTCCTGGTACCCGCCGAACGCCTGCTGGTGCACCCGGCCGAAGTCCCCGGCCCCCAAGCCAAGGTCGGCGATCTTCGCGGCGTGCTCGTCGCGCACCGGATCCGCCGTGCCCCTGATGCTGCTCGCGGCGGCGACCAACTCCCCCGAGTTCGTCCCGAAACCTGCCATCGTTGCCCCTCCTCGCACTCCACGCCCCCACCGGATCGCAACGTTGCGACGTCAGGTGGCAACGCCAGGTTCCTCACCCTGGCAGCTGAGCGCGGCGAACGGGCCGAATCCGATGATCTCCTTGCATACGCGAAGGTTCAGCGCGGCGGATACGGCCCCTGCGGCGGGTAGGGCTGCGGCATCTGCTGCTGCGGGAACGGCTGGGACGGCGGTGGCTGCGGCGGAAACCGCTGCGGCGGCGGTGGCTGCGGGAACGGCTGAGCGCCCGGCCCCTGCGGATATCCGGGCGGCGGCCCGTACTGCTCGGCGGCGCCGCCGAGCTTGACCTTGACGACGAGCGCGGCGGTCAGCGCGCCGGCACCCCCGCCGACGAGCAAGCTCACCAGCAACATGATCACGTTCATGAGTCCCCCTCTTCTCCGCGCACAACGTATCGGAGGGCGCACGCGGACCACCGGCGGCTCGACGCGGGCTCAGGACCCGCGGAATCGCCGGTGGCAGGAGGTTCGGCTCAGATCGAGATGATCAGCATCGCGAGGATCACCGCCAGCGCCATCCCGGCCAGCGGCAGCAGCACGATGACGAACAGATCCGCGAACCGCTCCCCGCGCATCTCAGGCCCCCGCTCAGCCGTGCCTGCGGGAACGGCGGTTGACCCACCACTGGCCGCCGTCGTGCACGGCGTTGAGGGCCTTCGTCCCGGCTATGCCGAGAGCGGAGAGCACGAGGACGGCAGCGACCAGGCCGATGGCGACAAGCCCGACGAGAACGGCGACAACGATGGCACCCATGTGAGCACCGTCTCACACTTTGGCCGATCAAGGGAGACTCAGATCACAAGATCACCGGATGGCAGCAACGACTTCGGCCAGACGCCGCGCCGTGGCGTCCGCGACCTCTTCGCTGGGCGCCTCCACCATCACCCGGACCAGCTGCTCGGTGCCGGACGGGCGCAGCAGCACCCGGCCCTTCTCGCCCAGCTCGGCCTCCGCCGCGGCGACCGCCTCGGACACCGACGGCGCCGCCACGGCCAGCGAGCGGTCCACGACCTTCACGTTCACCAGCACCTGCGGCAACCGGACCATCGTGGTGGCGAGCGACGCGAGCGTCTCGCCCGTCGCGGCCATCCGACCCATCAGGCGCAGCGCCGTGAGCACGCCGTCGCCGGTGGTGGCGTGGCCGGGCAGCACCACGTGACCGGACTGCTCGCCGCCCAGCGAGAACCCGCCGGCGCGCAGCTCCTCCAGCACGTAGCGGTCCCCGACCTTCGTGGTGCGCAGCTTCACGCCGTGGTCGCGCATCGCCAGGTGCAGCCCCAGGTTGCTCATCACCGTCGCGACCAGGGTCTCGTCGGCGAGCTCGCCGGACTCCTTCATCGCCACGGCCAGGATCGCGAGGATCTGGTCCCCGTCGACGACCTCGCCCGCGGCGTCCACCGCGAGGCAGCGATCCGCGTCACCGTCGTGCGCGATGCCCAGGTCGGCGCCGTGCTCCAGCACCGCCGCCCGCACCTCGTCGAGGTGGGTCGAGCCCACGCCGTCGTTGATGTTGAGCCCGTCCGGGTCGGCGTGCAGGGCCACCACGTCGGCGCCCGCCCTGCGGTACGCCTCCGGCCCCGCGCTGGAGGCCGCGCCGTTCGCGCAGTCCACCACGACCCGGATGCCGTCCAGCCGCTGCGGCGTCGCCACCAGCAGGTGGTCCACGTAGCGCTGCACCGAGTCCGGCACGTCCCGCACCCGGCCGACGTGCGACCCGGTGGGCCGCTGCACGTCCTCGTGCAGCCGCGCGGCGATCTCGTCCTCCACCGCGTCCGGCAGCTTGTGACCACCGGCGGCGAACAGCTTGATCCCGTTGTCGGGCATCGGGTTGTGCGAGGCGGAGATCATCACGCCGATGTCGGCGCCCAGCTCGCCCACCAGGTAGGCCACCGCGGGCGTCGGCAGCACGCCGACCCGCAGCACGTCCATGCCCGCCGAGGTCAGGCCCGCCGTGACCGCCGCCTCCAGCATCTCGCCGCTGGCCCGCGGGTCGCGGCCCACCAGGGCCACCCTGCGACGCGAGTCGTCCCGGTCGTAGAGGACGCGGGCCGCCGAGGCCGCCACGGACAACGCCAGTTCCGGCGTCAGGTCCGAGTTCGCGAGGCCACGTACTCCGTCGGTGCCGAACAGCCGGGACATGTGCAGCGAATCCTCCTGGATCGACGGCAGAGCCATGCCAGGCCCGAACCCGGCATACAAAAAGACCACGGGAGCAGCCCCGGCGTCGCGCGGACGCCACGGCTGCTCCCGTGAATCGTACGAAAGGTCAGCGCTTGCTGTACTGCGGAGCCTTGCGGGCCTTCTTGAGGCCGTACTTCTTGCGCTCCTTCTCCCGCGGGTCGCGGGTGAGCATGCCGGCCTTCTTCAGCGCCGGGCGGTCATCGGCGTCGAGCTCGATGAGCGCACGCGCGATGGCCATGCGCAGCGCACCGGCCTGACCGGAGGGGCCACCGCCGTTGAGGTTCGCGTGCACGTCGAAGCCTTCGGCGCGCTCCACGAGAACCAGCGGTTCCTTCACGATCTGCTGGTGCACCTTGTTCGGGAAGTAGTCTTCCAGCGCCTTGCCGTTGAGCTTGAACCCACCGCTGCCGGAGGTCAGGCGCACGCGGACGATGGCTTCCTTGCGGCGGCCGACGGTCTGCACGGCGCGGCCGGACGGGATCGGCGCGAACTCCTGAGGCGCGTCTTCGACCTCGGTCTCGACGTCCGCCTCAGCGGTCTCGGCGAAGTTCTCGCCGATGTTCTCGACGACGTCCTCGCCGACGGTCTCGATAACCGGAGTCTCTTCCGGCTCAGGAGTGGTCACTGGCTGGTCCTCGGGTCCCTCGGTCACTTCTCGACCTTCGCGTTGATCTGGTACGGCTGCGGGTTCTGGGCCTCGTGCGGGTGCTCCGGGCCGGCGTAGACCTTGAGCTTCTTGCCCATGGCCCGGCCGAGCTTGGTCTTCGGCAGCATGCCCTTGATGGCCTTCTCCAACACCCGCTCGGGGTGCTGGGAGTCCAGAACCTGCCCCAGGGACTGCTTGCGCAGACCGCCCGGGAAGCCGCTGTGCCGGTAGTGGAACGCCTGGTCGCGCTTCTTGCCGGTCAGCGCCACCTTCTCAGCGTTGACGATGACGACGAAGTCGCCGGTGTCGAGGTGCGGGGCGTAAGTCGGCTTGTGCTTGCCGCGCAGCAGCAGGGCGGCCTGGGTGGACAGCCGACCGAGCACCACGTCCTCGGCGTCGATGACATGCCAGGCGCGGGTCACCTCGCCGGCCTTGGGGCTGTACGTGCGCACGGATCTACCTCGTCGTCGTTCGCGTCGGAATCTCGGTGCGGACCCCGTGTGTTCCTCTGGGGAGCCCATCGGAACCGTGCCGGGTCGGAAGCCCCGGTCTGGCCGGGGAACCGGCACGTCCTGGGTGTCACCAGAGACCTGTGGCCCCGGTTCGGCCTCGGCTCTCGCCGGGCGTTCCGTTGGGCCGGTCACCGCTCCAACACCGCAGTCGCGCACCGCACAACAAACAATCAGGGTACTCGCTGGCGAAAAGACCCACCGATACGGGGTCCCCCTCATCGGGAAACGCCGTCGACGTGTCTTGTCGCCGAGTGGATGCTACCGGGCGCCTCGGACGCTCCGGACACCCGCCCACCGGAACACCACCGACCCCGGGCCACGGAGGCGCACGGGGTCGGCGACGAGCACGGCGGGAAGATCAGCCACCGAAGCGGCCGGCGTTCTTCGCCTCACCGGCCTGGTAGGAGTCGTTCGCGGCGTTGACGGCCATACCCATCTTCGCGGCGATCTCGATCATGTTCTGGGCGGCCTTGTCCCACTCGTCCTGCGCGGCGCGGTACGCCTCCTGCGCCTGACCCTCCCAGGACGCGACGAGCGGCTTGAGCATGTTCTCCAGCTCGTCCAGCTCGGCCTGGATCTTGGTGGCGGCGCCGCCCAGGTCGTCGGCGGCCTGGCTCAGCTGGCCGAAATCAACCCGAATTTCCATGGTGAAGTCCCCTCACGTGAAGTGGTCGGAAGAAGGTGGAGAAAGAACGTCGGAGGCGAGCTCAGCCGCCGAGCATGCCCTCGATCTTGGAGATCTCCTGGGCCTGCTCCTCCTCGTTCTGGGTGTACGCCTGACCCGAGGTCTGGATGTTCTCGCTGATCTCGCCCAGCTTCTGGTTGATGGTCTTGGCGTTCTCGTTGAACGCGTCCATCAGGCGGCGGAAGACGTCGGACGCGCCGCCCTTCCAGGAGGTCAGGACCGGCTGGATCTGGCCCTCCAGCGTGCTGACCGCGGTCTCGACGTTGCCCCGAACCTCTTCGACCTGGCCTGCGGCCTTCGCCATCAGGTCCGCGTCGGTACCCATCCCGCTCATAGGTGGCCCCCTTCATTCGTTGCTCGAAGATCGATGAACCTACGACGCAGACATTGCCATGTTCGGTTCCGCCCTGTCCCGGCTTTTTCGCAAACGGTTGCTCCTGTGAACGAAGAACGCGGAACCCGCAGGTCAAAAGCCATTAGCGAATGCGAAATGGAGGCGAGCAGCTCGGCGGAACTCGATTCGCGCGAGTGATTTGCACAAGCGATTTGCACCCGCTATCGATTCTTCCCTCTCCCGCCCGTGCGAGAAAAGGCCCGCACCGGCGCACCGGGGTCAGCCGCCGACGGCGAGCGACGAGACGACCTGCTCGCAGGCGGACTCGACCTGCTGCTTGCCCGCGCCGGTGTAGCGGCATCCGACGCTGACCTGGAAGTGCCCCCGGTGCAGCACGAACCACTCCACCGTCGCCCTCGGCAGCGACTCGCGGTAGTACACGACGTCCTCGCCCGCGTACGGCAGCCGCTCGTCGAAGTCCGAGAACCGGCCGCCGTCGGCGTTCAAGCGGTCGTACTGCGCGCGCAGGTCGGCGACGGCGCGGGAACGCCCCTCCTCGGTGTCGTAACCGAGGTCGCCCTGCTGCACCAGGATCAGGTCGTCGCCCCCGGTGGGCGGCGCGATCACCGTCTGCCACAGCTGCGGGTCGCCACCGGTCTGCTGCCAGTCGCCGGGGTAGTCGAAGGCGTACTCGTACTGCGCGACGTGCCGAGCGGGCGGCTCGGCCTGCCCGCTGGTGGCCTGGACGGCCAGCAGCACCGCCACGACCACCACGGCGAGCGCCGCCACCGCGCCACCGGCCAGCACCCACGGCCGCGCCGGTCGCGGCGGCGGAGCGGGGGTGTGGAACACCGGACGGGTCCGATCGCTGCCGCCGATGACGACGGTCGAGGCCCGGCTCAGCGAGTCGTCCGCCGGGGCGGGCCGGGGTGCCCAGGCCTGCTGCGGCCCGCCCGCCACCGGGCGGCGCACGGTGGGCGCGTTCGTGCCCCGGTGCCCGCCCGCGGGAGCGAGCCCGCCGGTGCGCTCCGGGTCGAGCCGCACCGCGCGCAGCGCGCCCCGCGCCACCACCGTCTCCGGCTGGTCCAGGGTGGTCGGCAGGACGCCGGTGCGTTCGTGGATCAGCCGGGCCACCAGCGGGATCCGGCTGGAACCGCCGACGAGGAACACGCCCGCGAGCCGCTCCCTCGGTACCTGCCCGTCGTGGAGCGTGGCCGTCACCAGGTCCGCGGCCTTCGCCAGCGGCGCGGCCACCAGCCGCTCCAGGTCGGCGCGGGTGACGTGCGCGTCGGAGAACGGCGGCGGCATGGGCACGTCGGTGTAGGTGTGCCGGGACAGCGTCTCCTTCGCGCCGCGCACGTCCTGGCGCAGCACGCGGCGCCGGCGCCGGTCGGCCATCTCCCTGCCGTCGACGAGCTTGTGCCACGCGGCCGGGTCCATCCCGGACACGACGGCTCCGATGTGCTCTAACAGCGCCTGATCGATGTCGGCGCCGCCGAAGTTCGGGTCGCCCTTGGTCGCCAGCACCCGGAACGCCTGGCCCTGCTTGCACACGACGCTCGCGTCGACGGTGCCGCCGCCGAGGTCGAGCACGGCCAGCGCTCCCCCGTCGGGCAGGCCGTGCCCCGCGGAGTGGAACACCGCGGCGGCCACCGGTTCGGGGACCAGCACCAGTTCCTTCGCCAACCCGGCGGCGGCTTGGCGCAGCACGCCCGCGCGGACGGCGCCCCAGTCGGCGGGATGGGTGAGCACGAGCAGGTCGACGCCCGCGCCGCCCGCGAAGCGGCGGGCCTCGCCCACCGCGCGCTGCAGCACGGAGCGCACCACGTCGCCGACGCGCAGCACGCTGCTGCCGAGCAGCAGTTCGCCTTCGTCGATGCGGCGCTTGGGGTGCGGTTCGAACCGGGACGGGTCGACGGCCGCCTGCCGCTCCGCCTCGTGGCCGACGAACAGGGTGCCGTCGGCCGCGGCGAACACCGCCGACGGCACCAGCGGCTGGCCGTCGACGACGACCACCTGCGGTTCACCGCCGCCGACGGAGACCACGGTGCACGTGCTTGAGGTGCCGAAGTCGACCGAGACGTGCAGGGACACCCACTACTCCTTCGCGCACCGCCGCGCGGTCGTGGCGGTGTCTTCGCCGGGCCGCTCTCGCGGCGGGACGAACCGTGCGCGAACCCAGATTCCCCCGAACGGTTCGCGCGAGTCGGGGCTCCGATCCCGAATCCACCGAGCACCCTAGAGGCCGAGGGTGCGCACGGTTCAACAGTCTGCCCTCGATCGGGTGGCTTTCGCGACCGGCTCTTGACGCGATGCCCCGATTGTTCCGGAGCGGTGCGACGCGGAATCGCTGTCGTCTGCCGTCCGGTGCCGACTCGCAGGCTACCGGTCCCGTCGGAGACGACGATGCCGGTCGGAGCGGGGAACAAACCGCTCCGACCGGCATCGATGAAGCGGGTTCACGCGTTCCTGCGCGCTCGCGCGGTGAATCCAGGACGCACGTCGTCCGCTACCGCGGACTCAATCGGAATACTTGATCTCGGCCAGGAAAGTGCGCCATTGCTCGCGCCGGAAGCACAACACCTCGGTCTGATCCTTCGAATCCCGCACATCGACCCGCTTCGCGAGGGACCCCACCTCTACGCACGCCGATTGGCTACCGCTGTAGCTCGATTTCCGCCAACGTCCCGTCCCCATGTGCAGTGCCCTCCCAGCACTCGTACCTGCGCGCATAAGCCGCCACGAGTTCCATTGAACAATTCGGGCTCAGCGCCGTCCGGCACAGCCTAGAACGAGCGTGCTGAAAGGGCGTTACGTCTTCCGGGTCATCCAGGAAAGCTCCACAGCGGCGCTGTTCCAGATGGACGACCGGTCTGCTCCGGAGGAACTCCAGCAGCAGGAAGGGACCGTCCATGCCGGTGTGCGCGCCCGCCGAGAACGGCACCACCTGCACGGTGACGTTCGAGGCCTCGCAGGCGTGCAGCACGGCGCGCAGCTGAGCGGCCATCACCGCAGGCCCGCCCACCGCGCGGCACAGCGCGGCCTCGTCCAGCAGGACCAGGTAGCGCACCGGATCCGCGCGGTTCAATATCCGCTGCCGGGACAGGCGCACCGCGATCAGGCGGTCCAGCTGCTCGACGGCGACATCGGTGGCGGTGAACAGGGCGCGCGCGTAATCGGGAATCTGCAGCAGGCCGGGAATGAGGACTTCGGAGACCTCGGTGATGCTCACCGCGCGGTTTTCCGCATCGATGAGTTCGGTGAGCTGCGTGGGCAGTCCGATACCGGATTCCCACCAGACCGGCTCGTCGATGTCGTACGCGAGCCGAAGCAGTCGATCCCGGTTCGCGCCGCGCACGTCGACCGCATCCAGGAATGCCCGCACCGAATTCGGCGCGAGGCGGCGGCGTGCCGTCTCCATCCGGCTGACCTTCGCCTCCGAACAACCGATCAGATCACCGAGCTGACGCAATGTCAGACCGGATTGCTCGCGGGCGACGCGCAATTCCTTTCCTAGCGCTCGGGCGCGGGGGGTATCCGGCATGGCCCACACCCTAGGCGCGACGACCGGCGAAGATCTTCGCTCGATCGTGTCATTCACCGAGAGCGACGAAGAACCTCCCCCACCGCGCGGATGGGGGAGGTTCTCGTTGCTCACCAGTGCGATCCGCCGATCACTCCGGCTGGATGTGCGCCGCCTGGATCAGCTGCGGGCCGCCGCGCAAGGTGCGGCTGACCATCATGCCGCGCCCCGTCGGCAGCTGCCGCGACTTGACGTTGCCGACCAGCTGGCCGTCGTCCTTGTTCGCGCTCATCGCGAGACCGGGCGCCGAGACCTCCCGCATCTTGCCGATGATCGGCTCGAACAGCGCCCGGCTGGCGTTGCCCGAGTTGCGGGCGATCACCATGTGCAGCCCCACGTCGGAGGCCTGGGCGACGTACTCCGCCAGCGGTGCCAGCGGGTTGTTGCCCTGGGGCGAGATGAGCTCGTAGTCGTCGACCACGATGAACAGGTCCGGCCCCTTCCACCAGGAGCGGTTGCGCAGCTGGTCCTGCGTGACGTCCGGTCCGGGCATCCGCTTCTTCAGGGCCGCGCCCACGTCGCGCACGTTGTTCTTGAGCTGGTCGACGCTGACCGCGTACTCCATCAGGTGCGGGGTCTGCACGACGCCCAGCATCGTCCGCCGCACGTCGACCAGGAGGATCATCGCCTCCTGCGGCGTGTAGCGGGTCGTGATGCCTTGCACGATGGTGCGCAGCAACGAGGTCTTGCCCGACTCGCGTTCGCCGAACGCGTAGAAGTGCGGCTCCGCCTTGAAGTCCAGGTAGACCGGGTTGAGCCCGTCCTCGTTGATGCCGATCGGCACCAGGTGCGGCCGGGGCTGCTGCTCCTTGGCGGGCAGCTGCTCGTAGGGCAGCAGTTCCGGCAGCAGGCGGACCTGCGGCGCGGGCCGCCCCTTCCAGGAGCTCTTGACCCGGTTGACCAGGTCGGCGACGCCGTCGGCGAGGTCCTCGTTGTAGAGCTCCCACGCGGGCCGCGGGTTCGGCGAGCCCTCGGGGGTGCGGCCCTCCTGCTCGGCCTTCTCGAACTCGGCCACGCGCGCGGCCTCGGCCTTGACGCGTTCGCTGAGCTGCTCGCTGTCCACTCGGGGCAGTGCCGTGAGGAAGTGCAGGCCCGTCGGGTGCAGTCCGCGGCCGGGGCGGCCGACCGGGACGATCTTGGCGATCTTGCGGTCGAACTCGGACTCGCCGGGGTCACCGAGCCGCAGCTCCATCCGGGTGCCGAGCGCGTCCTTGAGCTGGGGGCGGATGCCCGCCCACCGGTTCGCCGCGAGGAACACGTGGACGCCGAACGCGAGGCCCTGCTGGACCAGGTTGTTGATCTCCGGTTCCAGTGATTCCAGTTCGGACTCGGCGCGGAACGCCTCCCAGCCGTCGATGATCAGGAAGACGTCGCCGTACGGGTCGTTGGTGATCTCGCCGCGGCGCTTGCGGTTGCGGAAGTCGGCCATCGAGTCGATGCCCGCCTCCTGGAACCGGCCTTCGCGCGCCGTCACCAGCGACTTGATCTCGGCGATGGTGCGGCGCACCGTGTCCAGGTCACGCCGGTTGCCGTAGGCGCCGACGTGCGGCAGGTTCCGCAGCGCCGAGAGCGACCCGCCACCGAGGTCGATGCAGTAGAACTGCACCTCCTGCGGGGTGTGCGAGAGCGCCATCGAAGTGATCATGGTCCGCAGCAGGTTCGACTTGCCGGTCTGCGGCCCGCCGACCACGGCCCCGTTGCCCTCGGAACCGTTCGCGAACTTCAGGATCAGGTGGTCCTGGCGCTGGTTGTAGGGCACGTCGACCAGGCCGATCGGCACTTCCAGCTTGCCGGCGCCCGCGGACCCGGCCGCGGTGTACCCGCGGTCGTCGGTCGCTTGCAGCGGCGGCAGCAGGCCGTCCAGCGTGGGCGGCGCGTCCAGCGGCGGCAGCCACACCGAGTGCGCGGGCGGTCCCGCGCCCTCGACCTTCCTGATCACGAGCTGGAAGTCGGTGGGCGCGAGTTCGTCCACCTTCTTCTCCTTGGGCTCCTCCGCCACCGGGGTCTCCGGCTCCGGGGGCTTCTCGATGAAGTCCGGGATGAAGAAGCGCGGGCGCTTCTCGCCCGTCACCGGCGAGGCGGCCTGGCCCATCGGGCGCCGGCCGCTGGTCTGGTGCAGGTGCCCGGAGACGTAGGAGGCGCGGAAGCGCTCCATGCCCTCCGGGTGCTTGAGGTAGCCGTGCCCACCGGAGGCAGGCAGGTCCGCCGCGTCCGGGATGCCGATCGCGGCGCGGGACTCGGAGGCGTTGAACGTCTTCAGGCCGATCCGGTAGGACAGGTGCGCGTCGAGGCCGCGCAGCTTGCCCTCCTCCAGCCGCTGGGACGCCAGCAGCAGGTGGACCTGCAGCGACCGACCCACTCGACCGATCTTGGCGAACAGGTCCGCGAACTCCGGCTTCGCCTGCAGCAGCTCGCCGAACTCGTCGATGACCACGAACAGCGCGGGCAGCGGCTCCTGGGCGTTGGCGTCGCCGGCCTCGTAGAGCTTGCGGTAGTCCCAGACGTTCTTGGCCTTCGCCTTGTCCAGCACTTCCTGCCTGCGGTTGGTCTCCCCGGCCAGCGCGTCCTGCATGCGGTCGACCAGCGTGGAGTCGTCACCGAGGTTCGAGATGCTCGCCGACACGTGCGGGGCGGACTCGAAGCCGTTGAACGTCGCACCGCCCTTGAAGTCGACGAGAACGAAGTTCAACGACTCGGAGGAGTGCGTGGCCAGCAGGCCCAGCACGATGGTGCGCAGGAACTCGGACTTGCCGGAACCGGTCGCGCCGATGCACAGGCCGTGGGGCCCCATGCCGTCGGAGGCCGTCTCCTTGATGTCCAGGTGCACGATCTCGCCCTGCTCGCCGGGGCCGATCGCGACCCGGTACAGGTCCTCCTTCGGCCGCGGGCGCCAGGCCTCGTTGAGGTCGAAGGTCACCGGGTCACCGGCGAGGCCGAGCTGCTCGATGTAGTTGAGCTGGGTGGTCAGCGGCTCGACGGCCCCGCTGTCCTCGACGGCCGAGGCACCGGCCGCGATGCGGTACGGCGACATCAGGCGGGCCACCGCGGTGGCCTCCTCCATGGTCAGCGAGTCCGGCTCGCCGAACCACTCCACGCTGCCCGGACCGCGGGCGCCGATGCGGTCGGCCTCCACCACGATGCGCATGCCGCGGCGCTGGGTGATCTGACCGAGCACATCGGACAGGTCGATCATCGTGACGCCGGCGAGTCCGCCTTCGACGATCAGCTGCTCCTCGCGGCTGATCTCGGCGTCGTCGAGCAGGATCACGATGTGCGGCTGGCCTTCCGGCGGGGCCGCGTTGCGCTGGAACCGGGCGCGCTCGGCGAGCTGCTCGTCGAGCATCTCCTCGATGCCCCACAGCGACCCGGCCATCAGGCGCATCGGGCCGATGCCGTCGGTCTCGGTGGGGTGCTGGGCGTGCGGCAGCCACTTCACCCAGTCCCACTCGGTGCGGGCCCGCCCGCTGGAGGCGACCGCGATGATCACGTCGTTCGGCGAGTGGAAGGTGGCCAGCTGGGTCAGCATCGCCCGCGCGAGCCCGCGGGTGAGCGCGCGCTCGCCCTGCAGGCCGACGGCGGCGAAACCGCGCAGCGAGGTGGCGATCGGCAGTTCCGACACCAGCGAGTGGGCGCGCACGAAGCGGCGCAGCGCCAGCGTGGTGATCGGCTCCAGCTCGTCGACCGGGCCGGTCTGCGGCGGCACCAGGCGGGTCTCCAGCCGCTGCGAACCGCGACCCACCCGGACCTGGCAGAAGTCGTTGTCGTTCGGACGCCGCTCCCACATCCGCCGCGTGCCGTTGGCGACCGACCACAGCGTCTGCGGGTCGGGGTGCACCCACTCGCGCGCGAGCCGCTGCTCGTCGGCCGCTTCGCGGGCGCGGTCGCGCATCTGACCGAGGTAGCGCAGGTAGTCCTTGCGGTCCTCGTTCATCTCGGCCTTCTTCTGGCCGCCGTCCTTGCCGCCGCCCGCGATCATCCCGAAGGTCGACACGAGCATCATCATCGGCATCATCATCATCATCGGGTTGTCCTTCGCCCGCTGAAGCATGAAGACCATCATCCCGAGGGATGCCACGATCATGACGCCCGGAAGCACCTTCTGGACGATGTTGCCCGGAATCACCCGGGGGATCTCGGGTGGCGGTTCGAGGTGCACCTCGCCGCCCGGAGGCCTCGGAGCGGCCATGCGTGGCGTTCGCTTGAACTGCAGCGTGCTCACCGGAGGCAGCAACCTTTCAAGTCGTAGCAATGTGGAGCGGCGGGCTCAGTGGCGACGCCCCTACTGCCGCAGGCGGCATTCTGTACCGTCCACGGCACTGACTTCAGCAGGACCCAGGGCGTTCCGGTTCGTCCGTGACCAACCGGATACGAACCCGTTGGCACGAGTTCGACCAAACCCTTCACTCCCGCGTGGTCGGTGCGGCCATACTAGGGGCGCTCTTCGGCCGGGCGGGCCGCTTTCGGCGAGAAAAGCCGCACTTGGCCGGATCGAGGCGCAGAAGGACCCAAATGCAAGGACCTAGGAAGTAGGGGGCCTCAGTGGCGACCGGGACCACGGTGTTCAGCCGCGTGACAGTGGTGGCGCCGAATACTCGCATCGACTTGGCGCTGCCCGCCGACGTCGCGGTGGCGGACTTGCTGCCGATGCTGCTGGACATGGCCCGCGAGGGCAGCGTCGACGGCGGTTCGCGACACGGCGGCTGGTGCCTGGCGAAGCTCGGCGACGAGCCGTTGGACAACAGCCAGACGCTGGCGTCGCTGGGCATCGTGGACGGTGATCTGCTCCAGCTGCGGCGTCGTTCGGACAATCCGCCCCCGCCCCTGTACGACGACGTCGTGGACGCGCTCGCGGAGGCCGAGCCGGGCAGCTACCGGCCGTGGACGAAGGAGACGGCGGCCAAGATCGGGCACACCGCGGGCGTGCTCGGGCTCGTCGCCGCGGCGGCGTCGTTAGGGCTCGCCGGCCAGTTCGGCGGCATCCTGTTCCACGTCATCACCGCGATCGTCGCGGTCGTGGTGGCGGTGTTCGCCACCGGCATCGGCTCGGTCGTGACGCGCGCCTACGGCGCCGCGACGACCGGCACCGTGATCGCCGGGGCGGGCGCGTTGCCGATGGCCTTCGTGGCCGGGCTCAACGCGGTCCCCGGCAACGACCTGCGTCCGGCGCTGCTGCTGGCCAGCGCGCTGGTCCTGATCTTCGCCGCGATCTCGCTGATGGTGATCGGCACCGGCATCGTGACGTTCATCGCCGCGGCCACCGTGTCGGCGTTCGCGGTGCTCGCGTTCATCGCCACGCTCCTGCTGCCCAGCGGTGCCAGCGCCGCCGGTGTCGCGGCGGGCGCGGGGGCCGTCGGGCTCGCCGGGATCTCGCTGCTGCCGAGGCTGACCATCCAGCTCGCGAAGCTGCCGCTGCCGCACGTGCCGGGCAACGCCGACGACCTCAAGGAGGACGAGGGCTTCCCGGACTACCGCATGATCGAGCGCCGCACCGGCCTCGCCCACCAGTACATGACCGGCCTGATCATCGGCTGCGGCCTCACCGCCGCGCTCGGCGCGATCCTCGCCGTGACCGTCCCCGGCGGCGGGGTCTGGGGCGCGCTGTACGCGATCGTCGTCGCCGCGGTGCTGCTGCTGCGCGGGCGCAACTACGCCAACGGCAGCCAGGCCGTGGCGCTGCTGCTCAACGGCCTGCTCGCCGCCGTCGGCGTGGCTGCCGGGCTGCTGGTGCAGACCGCGCTGATGCCGGTGGCCGTGGCGTGGGTGTTCCCGCCGCTGGTGCTGCTCGGCGTGCTGGCGCTGGTGTTCGGCGTGGTGTTCCCGAACCGCCGGTTCTCCCCGGTGCAGCGCCGCACGGTGGACATCCTGGAGGCGGTGCTGATCGCGCTGGTGCTGCCGCTCGCGCTCGGCGTCATGGATCTGTACATGACCATCCGCGACCTCAACATCTCTCTCTGAGGGCGAATTCGATGCGCTTCAACTCGCGTGGCGGGAAGCTGCGGTGCGGCCTGGCGTTGATCTCCGTGCTCGGCCTGACCGCGCTGGGCCCCGCCCAGCCGGCCATGGCCGATGAAGTGGAGTTCCAGCCGCCGCCGCTGTCCCCGGCGACTCCGCCGTCCGGTCCGCTGTCGGTGAGCGGCAACTTCGAGCCGACCCAGGGCTGCATGCAGGCCAACACCAGCGGTTCCTCCGTCGAGGAGAAGCCGTGGAGCCAGCTCGTGCTCGGCTTCGAGCAGGCCCACGAGGAGGGTCTGACCGGCGCGGGCAAGACGGTCGGCGTGATCGACACCGGGGTGAACCCGCATCCTCGGCTCAACCTCAACGGTGGCGGCGGCAGCGCCGTGCCGGACGGCGGGGCGAACTCGGACTGCGACGGCCACGGCACCGTGGTGGCCGGGATCATCGCCGCCTCGGAGGACCCCAGCACCGGTTTCGTCGGGGTGGCGCCGCAGTCGACGATCATGTCGCTGCGCCAGTCGTCCTCGCTGTTCCAGGACAAGGCGCAGAACAAGACGATCGGCGACACCCGGACGATGGCGCAGGCCATCCAGTACGCGGCCGATCAGAACGTCGACGTCATCAACATCTCGCAGTCGTCGTGCCAGTCGATGGCCGCGGCGATGGCCGACGGCGGCGGCTACAACAACCTGCTCTACAACGCCGTCAAGAACGCCTACGACAAGAAGATCGTCATCGTGGCGGCGGCGGGCAACACGCAGGACAGCTGCCAGAAGAACCCCAGCGGCAACCCGACGACGGCCGTGCTGCCCGCGTGGTTCGACGAGTACGTGCTGACGGTCGGTTCGATCGGGCAGCAGGGGCAGCCGTCGGAGTTCACCGTTCCCGGCCCGTGGGTGGACGTCGCGGCACCGGGCGAGGACCTCGCCGCGCTCGACCCCGGCAGGGGCGGCTCGGGCGTGGTCAACCAGCTCGCCACCGGTCCGCAGGGCGAGCCGGGGCCGATCCAGGGGACCAGCTTCGCCGCGCCCTACGTGTCCGGGCTGGCGGTGCTGATCAAGGAGAAGTTCCCCGAGCTGTCGGCCAAGGAGGTCATGGATCGGATCGAGAAGACCACGCTGAGCCCCGGCGGCCCGAACGGGCGCAACGACATCGTCGGGTACGGCATGATCGATCCGATGGCGGCGCTGAGCGACGTCGTGCCCGCCGAGCACGGCAAGCAGCCCGCACCGGCCAAGCCTGCCCGGCTCGGTGCGGACGCCATCCCGCAGACCGACTGGGCCGCGATGACGATCGCGGTAGGCGGCTCGCTCGGCGGCATCGGCGCGGTCCTGTTCACCGCGTTCCTGCTCAACGCCGTGCGCACCGTCCGCGCTCGCCGCGCGGGCGACGACGAGGACTGAGCCCGCGAACGACGAAGGCCCGGCGGAGTCCCCTCGGACTCCCCCGGGCCTTTTCGCGTCCGCAGCCGGACTCCCGCCCGATGTCACGGTGTGGACGATTCCGCCAATTTCGCGAGAAATTGAACCACCCGGACGAGGCGAACCGCCCGATCCCGCCCCGCACACCCCCTCCTGAACAGCCAGAACAGTTGTCCACAGGGGGTGTACGACACGCTGGTCCCGTTCAATTTCTCGCGAAATCGCGGGACTACGGGTGCTTCTCCTGCTGCTTCTTCTTGGTGTCGCCGAGGACGGGTTCGGCCGCGGGCGCCGGGGTGCCGAACAGCTCGGACGGGTCCGCTTTGGCGCGGGGGCGCTTCGGGCGGCGTTGGCCGCCGCCCGCACCCGCTCCGGCCATGCCCGCCATCGGCATCATGCCGCCGACCATGCCGCCACCGGCCATCGCGCCGCCGGTGGCCGCCGCCGCGGGACCGGCCGCGGGGACGGCGTCGGCGCCGTTCGTGGCGTCCGGATCATCGGCCTGCGCGGAGACCGTGGCGGCGGGATCGTCGGCCTGGGCTGGAACGGCGGTGTCCGGTTCGTCGGCCTGCGCTGGAATCGTGGCGGCCGGTTCGTCGGCTTGTGCGGCGACCGTCACGGCCGGAGTGGGGTCCGCCGAGTCGCCGGGCGCCGGTTCCGCAGCGGTACCGGTCCCGAAGTCCGTCCACAACGGACTTCCCGACACCGCGGCGAGGTCGGGTGCGGACGGCAGCGCGTCCTCCTGCTCGGCGCAGAACCGGCCGAAGGCGGCCATCGTCTCGGTGACGGACTCCGCCAGCCCGGCGGCGGGGCGCCGGATCCGCATGAGGTGTTCGCGAGCCGCCGGCAGGTCGGAATCCGGTTCGCGCAGCGCCGCGTGCACCGGCCCGGCCACCGAAGCGATGAGCTCCCGCATCTCCCGGCCCAGCACCCGCAACGACTCGGCCACGCCGTCGAGCTCGTCGGCCAGCGCGGTCACGGCGACCGCCAGCTCGCCGCCGCGCGCGCCGATCCGGCGCACCTGCGCGACGAACGCGTCGGAGTCCGCCCCGTCCCAGCAGCCGTCGATGCCGCTGACCTGATCGGACACCAGGGACATGCTCGGGTGCAGCACGGACGCCGCCGCCCGCCAGGACTCGGCGGCGGGTCGCAGCTGCTCCCCCGCCCCGGTGGCGACGGCGAACTCGGGCCCGAACGGGTCGGGCACTTCGAGGATTCCGATGGCCTGGCGCAGGAATTCCAGCTGCACCAACACGTCCTGCCGGTCGATCTCGAACGCGGGCTCGGCGGGCGGCGCGGCCTCGGCGACCGGCGGCTCGACCGGAACCACCGGGTCGCCTTCCGCGTCCGCGGGCTCCGATCGCACCGCCGCGCGAACCGTCCACAAGTCGTTCGACTGCAACATCCCGGAGTCCCCCGGGTCCGCCGACGCCATCACGCCTCCCCCTCGCGACCCAGCTCTGCGGCGTGGTCCTCGTCGTCGGCCTCGTGCCGCGCGAGCACCGCGGCGAGCTCGTCGCCCGCGTCCGCTACGGCGTGCGCGGTCCCGAAGATCCGCTGCCGCAACGCCCCGACGAGCCGGTCGTAGGGCTCCGCGGCCGCCGCGCCCCAGGCGCCGAAATCGGCACCGCTCGGCGCCGCGCCCCGTTCCCGGCCGGCTTCCCCGACCGCGGATCCGGCCGCCCGCAACGCTTCCGCGTGCCGCGCCAGCTCGTCGGTCTCGATCCGGATCCCCGCCATCCGGCACCTCCCAGTAGTCGTCGTCCCCGGCCCCGAGGGCCGGAAAGCGGTCCGCCCGCAGATCCGAGTGGACCTGCGGGCGGACGCACCATCCCTGGGACGGGAACCGAGGCGCAACGGTTCCCCCTACGAATCAGCTACCGGTCGCGGAACTCCCGGACTGCTGCTGGGCCTGGGGATTCGGCGGCGGTCGGTTCACCCCGCCCGGCGGCACCGGGACGGAGTCGTAGACGTAGCTCGCCTGCGCCGGGTCGAGCAGGTCGCCCTTGGGCAACGTGCGCAGAATCCCCGACGGACCCGCCTGCAGCCCGACCGGACTGTTGATCACGCCGAGCCCCTGCGCGGTCGCGGCGTCCTTGATGCCGTAGATCACGCCCTGGTCGGAGACCAGGTACAGCGGGCCCGAGTCGGAACCGGCCTCGTTGGACGCTCCCCGCACGACCGCGGCCTTGCCCGCGGGCATGAAGAAGTAGTCCACCTTCGGCCCGGTCCCGTCGTGCTGGGCCAGCTTCACCGGGGCGGTCTTCGCGGGCGACTTCTCGCCCGTGGTGACCGTGATGTGGTGCTGCCCGTTGATGTTGCGCCAGCTCACGCAGGACGTCGCCGCCTGCTGGAAGTTCAGCGGCTTCGGGACCACCGTCGGGAACGCGTCCATGTCGAGCTTCTGCGTGTCCGCCGTCGGCGCCTCCGTGATGGTGCCCGTGGAGTTCGGGATCTCCTGGCTGCCGCGCTTGCTGGCGTGCAGCACCGCCGCCGCACCAGGGCTGATCTCCTGCTTGCCCTCGGGCAGCAGCGCGTAGAACTTCTCCGGCGCACCGGCGACGGTCTGCTTGACCACATCGCCCGAGTCGTACGGGTTCTGCATGTAGCCGACCGGACCGCTCGGAGCCTCCGGGATCTGCAGCGCGGGCGCGTCCGGCACGGAGTTCAGCATGTTCGTGCTGATCGTGCGCGGGGTCTGCCCGTTGAGCCCGTAGATGTCCATCACGGCCTGCTCGGAGCGGTCCACCTGGGCCTTGACGGCCTTCGTGTTCGGACGGCCCGGCAGGTTCTCGACCCGGTAGATCAAGTACTCCTGCCCGGAACTGGCGTCCTGCACGAACAGCGACTCGTCCGGCGCCAGTTCGGTGCCGTGGTCGGCATCGCCGCCGATGACCGTGGTCTCCACCTTGGTCGACCGCTGCGCCTGGTCCGCGTCGACGTTGTCCCGGACCTGGCCGACATCGCAGATCGCCCACGCGGGCTCGGCGATGTTGCCGGGATCCGGCAGGTAGTTGGGGGCGTTGACCATGCCGGTGCGGGGACCGCGCGGGAAGTCGGCCAGCGCCGACTCCTTCACGGTGGTCGCCTGCACGGCCTGACCGCCCTGGCCGCCGCCTTGCGCCATCACCAGGAGCTTCGCCGACGCCATGTTCAGCATCGGGATCAGCCGCTTCTGCGCCGCGTCGTCGGCGGTGACGACGTACACGCTGCCGCTCTCCTTGCCGACGACGATCGACCCCGGATCCGGAACCGAGCCCTTCCCGCCGAACAGGCCCCAGACCAGGAACCCGATCAGCCCGATACAGGCGAGGATGGCGCCGGCGACGGTCGCGCGCTTATGCGAGCCCATCGGATCGTGCAGCATCACCGCGTCTTTGCGCACCAGCGCCGATTCCATGCGGCGAAGGACGAACTGATACGCCTGAACCTGTGACTTCGTTGTGGGTGTTGATGCCATTCTTCGCCTACAGCTCTCCCGTCCGAGGTACGGTTCCGCAGGATAGCCGTAGAGAGGCGCCGCACGGGTCCGGTTCGATGGAACCCTTCCGCATTCTCTGGGAACGGCTGCCGAATGACCTGGTTGGCGCACCTACCGCGTGCGCACTACCTGCGAGGGGAAGAGACCGAACGGATGTCCGTCAGTACGCAACATCCGGCCCAGCCGAACGCCTCCGGTACCGGCGGTGCTCGTACGCGCATCCGAGCGCGTCGGCGCACCATCGGGGCCAGCCTCGGGGCGATGCCGGTGGCCAACATCGTCGTCATCGAGGTCGGCCTGGCGCTCGGCCTGATCCTCGTGTTGCTCAACGAGATGCTGTGGCCGGTGGCCGCGGGCGTCGCCGCGCTCGCGCTGATCATCGCGCTGCTGCGCAGGCGCGGGCGCTGGTTCACCCAGTGGTTCGGCCTCGTCCTGGACTACCGCACCCGCAGCCACACCCGCCGTTCCGTGCCGCCGTCGGACGACGTCAGCGAGTTCGCCGAGGACAAGAACGGCGACGGCATCATCGGTCCGGATGAGAACCACCGGGTGGCGCTGCTGCGCATCCTGGTGGAGGACCTCGTCGTCGCCCGCGGCCAGGACCACGACCGCAATCCCGTCGGATTGTCCTGGCACAACGGCAAATGGACCGCGGTGCTGATGGTCGACCCGACGCCGCCGCTGCTCAACCCCGCCAACTCCGCGCCGAACCTGCCGCTCGGAGTGCTCACTCCGTGCTTGGAGGACCGGGGCGTGGTGCTCGACGCGATCCAGGTGATCTGGCACTGCTACCCGGGCAGCACCGCGCTGATGCCCGACTCGCCCGCGCTGAACTCCTACTTGGAGCTGATGGGCAATTCCTCCGCCGCCGCGCGTCGCACCACGTGGGTCGCGGTGCGGCTGGATCCGCAGACCTGCGCGAAGGCCATCGGGGAACGCGGCGGCGGCATCATCGGCGCGCACCGGGCGCTGATCGGCGCGCTGTCCCGGGTGCGCAACGCGCTCGCGGGGCAGGGCATCGTGACCCGGCCGCTGGACCCGGACGAACTGCTGCAGGCCGGGGTCGCCTCCGCCGAGCTGCAGGACGCGCTCGGCACCCAGCGCCCGATCGGCTTGAAGGAGCGGTGGAGCGGCGTCACCGCGGACCGCTTCAGCCACTCCAGCTACGCGATCACCGGCTGGCCGAACCACATGAGCGAGAGCATCAACGCGCTCACCGGGGTCCGGGGGCGCTCCACGAGCATCGCGCTGTCCATCGCACCGACCGGTGAGGACGGTGAGGTCGGGCTGCGCGGCCTGGTCCGGATCAGCGCGCGGAGCCCGGAGGCGCTCGGCACCGCCGACCACCAGCTGCGCAACATCAGCAACAAGCTCAACCTCACGCTCACCCCGCTGCGCGGGATGCAGCTGGCCGGGCTGACCGGAACGCTTCCGCTGGGAGGTGCGGCATGAGCCGGACCCGCACGCTCGACACTCCGGGCAACAGCACCGGTACCGCCCCGGAATTCCTGGTGCGGCCCGAGATGCTCGACCTGGTCGCCCCGCCCGGGGACCGCGGCGGCATGATCATCGGGGCGGGGCCGAACCGCGAACCGATGACGGCGTCGATCCTGCGTCCCGAACCGACGCGCCTGGTCACCGTCGGCGGCCTGTACCTGGCCCGGCAGATCGCGCTGCGCGCCATCGCCGCCGGCGCCTGGGTGCACGTGGCGACGGGGCGGCCCGCGGCGTGGCGGGCGGTGGAGCAGGCCGCCGGGCGCACCCCGGACGGCAAGCCCGCACCGGTGTTCAGCTTCCGCAGGCTCGCGCCGTACGACCTGCCGCGCGGCAGCGAGGACGCACCGCTGCTGATCATCCACGACGGCGGCGCGGTGCCGCAGGAGATGTTCGCGCCGCGCACCCCGTGGCAGACCACGATGTACGTGCTGCCCTACCTGCACCCGCAGGCGGGCAGCGGGACCGCGGCGAACGCCGCCGACCTGATCCTGCTGCAGCGGTTGCCGTTGCAGCAGGCGCAGCTGGCGGCCCGGTTCTGGTACTTCGAGCCGCAGCGCCGGCAGCAGCAGATCCAGCAGCTCACGCAGCTCTCGGACGACAGCGTGATCGCGCTCGGCGACATGATGTGGCGGCCGATCACCCTGGTCAGCGGCGCAAAGGAACGCGAGATCCTCGGTCCCATCCGCCGCGGCGACTGAGTCCACACCGCACCGCAGCACGGCCCGCGCCTCCGCGAAGGAGAGCGCGGGCCGTTCTTCGTTGCGGGGCAACGCTGCGCGCCTGCCAGCGGCGACCCAGCACGCGGGTCGGCCACCGGCGGGTTCTCAGCGGTTCCTAGTGCGGACGGCTTCCTCGTTCGGAGCACCGGTCTTCACGTCGAGGTCTTGATCTCGCCGTAGCGGGCGAGGGCTTCCTGGCGTTCCACCCCGTGCTCGACCATCGGCGGCGGGTACCCGTTCGGCGGGCCCTCCGGCAGGGTCCACGGCTGGTGGGTCCGCTTCGCGTCGAGACCGCGCAGCTCCGGGACGTGCTCGCGGACGTAGCTCCCGTCCGGGTCGAACTTCGTTCCCTGCGTGATCGGGTTGAAGATCCGGAAGTACGGGGAGGCGTCGGTGCCCGAACCGGCCGCCCACTGCCAGCCGTGCTGGTTCGACGCGAGGTCCCCGTCGACGAGGTGCCGCATGAAGTGCCGCGCACCCCACCACCACGGCAGGTGCAGGTCCTTGACCAGGAAGCTCGCCACCACCATCCGCACCCGGTTGTGCATCCAGCCCACCGCGAGCAGCTGCCGCATCCCCGCGTCGACGATCGGGAAACCGGTGCGGCCCGCGCACCAGTCCTCGAACCGCTCCCACGCGTCGTCACCGGTGTCCAGCCGCATCCGGTCGAACCGGGTGTCGAAGTTGTGCCGCGCGCTGCCCGGCCAGTTCCACAGCACGTCGGCGTAGAACTCGCGGAACACCAGCTCGTCGCGGTAGCTGCTCGCGCCGTCGCCGGTGCTGCCGTCCAGATCGGCGAGCAGGGTGCGCGGATGCACGCAGCCCCACCGCAGGTACGGGGACATGCGGCTGGTGCCCGCGCGGTCCGGGCGGTCCCGGTCCCCGTCGTAGCCGGTGAGCGCGGAGTCGCGGAAGTCGTCCCAGCGCTCCAGCGCGGCCCGCTCCCCCGCGGGCGGCAGCACGGTCCCGCCCAGGTCCTCGTCCTCGGGGATACCGGCGGCGCGCACCTTCCGCGGCAGCAGCCAGTCCACCGCGGACTCGTCGGTGTCCGCGGGAGCCGGCCTGCCGTGCTCTTCCCAGGCTCGCCGGAACGGCGTGAACACCTTGTAGGCGGTGCCGTCGCGCTTGGTGATCCGCCCCGGCGTGACCGCGTACGGCGAACCGGTGACGACCCAGTCGACCCCCAACGCGGCCCGGACCCGCTCGTCGCGTTCCCGGCCGTAGGGCCCGGCGTCCGCCGAGACGTGCACGGAGTCGGCGCCGACCTCCGCGACCAGCTCGGGCAGCACCTCCGTCGGGTCTCCGCGCAGCACCAGCAGCCGGCCGCCGATGCTCGCGTCGAGCTCCCGCAGGCAGCGGTACAGGAAGGTGCGCCGAACCGGGCCGGACGGCGCGAGCAGCGCCTCGTCCAGCACGAACACCCCGATCACCCGGCGACCGCCGTCCCCGGCCGCCGCCAACGCCGGATGGTCGCGGACCCGAAGGTCACGCCGGAACCACAGGATCGCGGGTGCGCTCATGCCCGCCGACCCTACGCACCGCGTCGGGACGTGGCCGGGCACGAGTCGGCCCCGGGACCGGCTGGGGAGCCGGGCACCGGGGCCTGGACGGAACGAGCGGGCCGATACCCGCCGCGGCCGGAGCCGCTAGGACGATTCAGCTTTCGATTCAGCTCCGCCGAAGACGAGTCCCGTCGAGCCCGCACGGCTCGCGGGGCGCGCCCGCCGGCGGCGCGGGCTCAGCGCTCGCCGATGGACCGGTAGGAGCGCTCCGCCTCGCCGGTGTAGACCTGGCGCGGGCGGCTGATCTTGCGGGCCGGGTCCTCCAGCATCTCCCGCCAGTGCGCGATCCAGCCGGGAAGGCGGCCGAGCGCGAACAGGACGGTGAAGTACTTCGTCGGGAAGCCCATCGCCTTGTAGATCAGGCCGGTGTAGAAGTCGACGTTCGGGTAGAGCTTGCGCTCGACGAAGTAGTCGTCGGCCAGCGCCTTCTCCTCCAGCTTGAGCGCGATCTCCAGCAGCGGGTCGTTCGCGCCGAGCTTGCCCAGCACCTCGTCCGCGGTCTTCTTGATGATCGCGGCGCGCGGGTCGTAGTTCTTGTAGACCCGGTGCCCGAAGCCCATCAGCTTGACGCCGGGCTCCTTGTTCTTCACGCGCTCGACGAACGAGTCGACGTCGCCGCCGTTGGCGTGGATGCCTTCCAGCATCTCCAGCACCGCGCTGTTCGCGCCGCCGTGCAGCGGGCCGAACAGGGCGTTGATGCCCGCGGAGATCGAGGCGAACAGGTTCGCCTCCGAGGAGCCCACCATGCGCACCGTGGACGTGGAGCAGTTCTGCTCGTGGTCGGCGTGCAGGATGAACAGCAGGTCGAGGGCGCGGGTCAGCGCCGGGTCGACCTCGTAGGGCTCGGCGGGGAACCCGAAGGTCATCCGCAGGAAGTTCTCCACCAGGCCCAGCGAGTTGTCCGGGTACAGGAACGGCTGGCCGACGGACTTCTTGTAGGCGTAGGCCGCGATGGTGGGCAGCTTCGCCAGCAGGCGCACCGTGGAGAGCTCGACCTGGTTCTGGTCGAACGGGTCCAGGCTGTCCTGGTAGAAGGTCGACAAGGCGGAGACCGCCGACGACAGCACCGGCATCGGGTGCGCGTCGCGGGGGAAGCCGTCGAAGAACTGCTTGAGGTCCTCGTGCAGCAGGGTGTGCCGCTGGATGCGGTCGGCGAACTCGTCGTACTGCGCCTGCGTGGGCAGCTCGCCGTAGATCAGCAGGTAGCTGACCTCGATGAAGTTCGACTTGGCGGCCAGCTCTTCGATCGGGTAGCCGCGGTAGCGCAGGATGCCCGCGTCACCGTCGATGTAGGTGATGTCGGACTTGCAGGCCGCGGTGTTGACGAAACCCGGATCGAGCGTCACCAAACCGGTCTGCGACAGCAGCTTCCCGAGATCAACACCGGCGGAGCCTTCGGTCGGCTCCGTCACCTGCATTTCGTGCTCGCCACCGTCGTAGCGCAGCGCGACGGTACGTTTGGCGGTCGCGTCGTCGGGCATTCGGGAACCTCTCGCGCTCGTGATGGGGGCTGGCGCTCCGCCGACGACTGCGCACTTCCCGGCACCGCAGTGCTCGAGCAGCGTGGTCGGTCGCGCGCGTGCGCCGGTCGGGGGTTTCCGGACCGCCGCAGCACCACCCCGTTGGGGTCCTGTCACGTGCCACGCTAGACCGCTCCAGGCCCCTCGCGCAGCAATCGTGTTAGCCCTTTTGGGCAGGTGGGACCACGATCACATCACCGATCAGCCCGGACGCCGGGTGCCCGGCACCCGACTGCCGCAACCGGCCCTCCGGCGCTGCTCCTCCGGCGCAGCCGCGGCGCGGACCGGTGATCCACCGCCCCGCACCCGCGTCCGGAATGCCCGAACCGCAGGCCCCGGCGCTCCCGGGCGCGGCGGAGCTGCCCGCGGAGAACGCCGGGGCCTGCGGTTGCGGGCCGGTGTCAGACGAGTTCGGCGGAGGTGGGAGGTTCCGCTCCGGGACGGGAGACGGTGATGGCCGCCGCGCGGGCGGCGAAGCCGAGCGCCTCGCGCCACTGGTCGTGGGTCAGGCCGCGCACCGCCTCCGGGGAGAGCGCGTCGGCGCGGTGCAGCCAGGCGAGCAGCGCCGCGTGCACCGTGTCCCCGGCGCCGATGGTGTCGGCGACCTGGGCGCGCACGCCGGGCACCTCGACGAGCTCACCGTCCCCGACCAGTGCCGCGAGCCCGTCCGCGCCCTTGGTGAGCACCAGGCCCGCCGGTCCGGCCTGCTGCCAGCGGCGCAGCGCCGACTGCAGGTCCTCGTCCCCGGCCAGCCACTCCGCGTCCTCCACCGACAGCTTCAGCAGGTGCACCGACGGCAACCAGCTCTCGAAGCGCTTGCGGTAGGCGGCGGGGTCGGCGATCAGGTCGGCGCGGATGTTCGGGTCCAGCGCCACGAACCGGCCGCGCTCGGCCTCCCGGAACAGCACCGCCTCGTAGGTGGTCGCGCCCGGCTCCAGCACCATGCCGAGCGTGCCGAACGAGACCGCGGTGACCTCGTCGGACAGCGGTCCGGGGTCGGCCACGAAGCGCGCGGCGGTCCCCTCCGTGTGGAAGCTGTAGCGCGCGGAGCCGTCCTCGCTGAGGCCGACCACGGCCAGCGTCGTCGGCTCCGGCCCGCGCCGGACGAGGTCCGTGCTCACCCCGGAGTCGACCAGCCGCTCCAGCAGCTTGTCGCCGAACTGGTCGGTGGACAGGGTGGCGTGGAAACCGGCGGGCACGTCGAGCCTGCCCAGTGCGATCGCCACGTTGTACGGGCCGCCCCCGAGGCGGGGGTGCAGCGGCCCCAGTTCGCCGCCTGCCGTGGCGGAGTCCGGGACGAGGTCGACGAGGGCCTCTCCACCGATGACGATCACGATTCCTCCGTGCTGGGTGCTGACGTGCTGAACTTCCGTTCCGGCCGGGGCCGGACACCGCGCCCGCGGCATCGCCGCCGGCCGGTCGGGGATCACGGACCAGTGTGCTCCGCGACAAGTGGGGTGATCCGTGAATCGTCGGCGACCGGTTCGAACAGGCCGCCCATCAGGAACTGGGACAGTTCGGCGAAGGCCTCCGCGTCGGTGAGGCCGGTGCGTTCGGCGATCTCGCCGCGCTGGATGGCGCCGATGGTGCCGCTGACCATTTCGGCGACGAACGCGGCGTGGACCTCGCGGAACACGCCGTCGCGGACGCCGTCGCGGATGTAGCGGCGCATGTTCTCGGCGGCGGCGCGGGCGTTGGCCTGGTAGGTCGCGCTGGTGGCGGCGTTGGCGGCCATGTCGGCGATGAACCGCCGCGACGCCGGGCGCAGCTGTTCGGCGGCGGCGTCGAGGTAGGCGCGCATCCGGGCGCGCACATCGGTGACCTCGGCGACGGAGCGCTCGATCCCGGCGGTGGCGTTCTTGAAGAACTGCCCGACGACCCGGACCGCGAGCTGCTCCTTGCTGCCCGCGAGCGTGTAGAGCGTCGACTTCGAGCAGTGCAGGCGGGCGGCCAGGTCGTCGAGGGTGAAGCGGGCGAACCCCTCCTCCAGGAACAGCGCGCACAACCGGTCGAGCAGGTCGGCGCGGCGTTGTTCCTGGGTGCGCGCGGTGCCGCGGCGGGCCGCTCCGGCGGTCGCCTGGTCGGCGCGCGCGGCCGGGTCGGGGGCGTTCATGCGCACGAGACTGCCACAGCGCGGGACCTCGGTGGGTCTCCGGGCCTGGCGCGAAACGGACATCGACAGTACTCTGACGAGTCCTGCAGTACTGCTATCAGTACCGTTGATCCATCCCGGTGTTCGCGACCCGCGGACCCGTTCGACGCGAACCACCACCCCGGCTCGCCTCCCACCTCGGTTCCGCCCAAGGAGCGCCACCATGGCCGTCGACCGCCTCTTGCCCAGCCAGGAAGCCACCGACCTGCTCGAGCTGACCGCGGAGATCGCCCGCGACGAGCTCGCCCCCGCCGCCGCGAGCGCCGAAGAGCAGGAGCGCTTCCCGCGCAAGGCGTTCCAGCTGCTCGGCG
>NZ_JBSFWJ010000024.1:0-80480 GCF_053592695.1 Saccharopolyspora sp. NPDC002578
AACCTCAGCTGCTTCCTCGCTGCGGGATCTTTTTCCCAAGTGGCTCCGCCACGAGGGAAAAAGCTGTCCTCGCGAGGAAGCAGCTGAGAACCCGCCGGTGGTCGTTTTGCTCGGGCTGGTCACTGCTCAGCGGCTTCGCCGCTGACAAGACGAAGACCGTTCCGCCTGACTACCAGGTCACCGGGAGTTCGTGGACTCCGTAGACGGCGCCGTCGTGCTTGAACGGGATCTGCTCGATGTCCGTCGCGAGCCGCAGGCCGGGGATGCGGCGGTAGAGGGTGCCGTAGACGACCTGCAGTTCCATCCGGGCGAGGCCCTGGCCCAGGCACTGGTGCACGCCGAAGCCGAAGGCCACGTGGCTGCGGGCGTCGCGGTCGATGTCGAGGCGGTCGGGGTCGTCGAACACGGCGGGGTCGCGGTTGCCGATGTCGTTGGGCACGACCAGCCCGTCACCGGCGCGGATGACCTCACCGCCGATCTCGATGTCCTCCAGCGCGACCCGGCGGCGGCCGTTGTGCGTGATGTTCAGGTAGCGCAGCAGTTCGTCGACGGCCGAGGCGACCTGCTTCGGGTCGTCGGTGTCGCGCAGCACGGCGAGCTGCTCGGGGTGGCGCAGCAGCGCCAGCGTGCCGAGCGCGATCATGTTCGCGGTGGTCTCGTGCCCCGCCAGCAGCAGGAGCACGCCCATCTGCGCGGCCTCGGCGCGGGTGATCTCGCCCGCTTCGACCCGTTCGGCGAGCCGGGAGAGCAGGTCGTCACCGGGCTCGGCGAGCTTCGCGCCCACCAAGTCGTCCAGGTAGGCCTCCAGCCGCCCGTGCGCGGCCATCCGCTCGTCCGGCGGCACGGCCAGGCTGATGAGCATCTTGCTGTTGTCCTGGAAGAAGTCGTGGTCCGAGTAGGGCACGCCCAGCAGCTCGCAGATCACCAGCGACGGCACCGGCAACGCGAAGTCCCGCACCAGGTCGGCCGGTTTCGGACCGGCCAGCATCGCGTCGATCCGGTCGTCGACGATCCGCTGCACGGCGGGCCGCAGCGCTTCGGTGCGCTTGATGGTGAACGGGCTGGCCACCATCCGCCGCAGCCGCGCGTGCTCGGGATCGTCCATCAGGATGAAGCCGATGCGCGGCCCGCCGGGACGGACCGGTGCGGAGCTCGGATAGCCGGGCCGGGTGATGTCGGCGCTCACCCGCGAATCCCCCAGCAGCGCCCGCTGTTCCGCGTAGCGCGTCACCAGCCACGGCGTGCTGCCGTCCCACAACCGCACCTTCGCCAGCGGCGCCTCTTCCTGCAACGGCCGCAGCGCGGGCGGCGGGTCGAACGGGCATCCGGCGGCTCGCTCCATCGGGTAGTCCGGAACGTCCGACCGGTTCACCGTGCTCGTCATCGTGCTCCTCTTTCCGTCCTGCAACGTCGGCCCCGCGCGTCCGGTCGAAAAACCTTTCCACGCGGGAGGATTCATCCGGTCATGGACACTGTCGGTCCACAGTGGCCGGACGGTTCGCGAGCTCCGGCGACGCTCGGGTCACGAGCTCGTCGTGATCGGGGCCAGCCACAGCCCGCAGAGCGCGTCGATCAGCCCGGCCGCGGCGTCGCTCCAGCTGGCCCGCGGCGTCCCGACGCCCTCGGCCAGCGCGCGCTCCCGCTCCGCGGACATGTGCACCATGAGCTGCCGCGCCATGTCGCCCCGCTCCGCGCGCACCTCGTCGGCCATCGCGGGCAGGCACCGGTGCAGCCCGTCGATGATCTGGCGCAGCGACGGAGCGCTCAGCGCTTCCTCCACCATGATCGGGCGCAACGCCGGATCGGTCATCACCTGCGCCCCGAACCGCGCGAACCAGGTCGGATTCCCCAGTTCCGCGAGGTGTTCCAGGCTCGGCCGCACCAAGCACGCCACCCAGTCCCGCACCCCCGCGTCACCACCGAGCTCGGCGACCATGCCGACCCGGATCGCTTCGACGGGCGCCGAGCGCTTGCGCACGATCGCCCGCACCAGGTCCGCCTTGGTGCCGAAGTGGTAGCCGACGGCCGCGTTGTTGCCCTGCCCCGCGGCCTCGCTGACCTGGCGGTTCGACACGGTGATCACGCCGTGCTCGGCGAACATCCGCTCCGCCGCGACCAGGATCGACTCCCTGGTCTCCCCGACCCGCTCACCCCGCACCGTGCGGTCCGCCATCCCCACAACCCTCCTCGAACCGCGCTCACCCACTCCACCCCAGTCAACCGCCCACCCATTATTAAGTCAAGCGACTGATCAAAAACACGGGAGCTCGCACCGGTAACCCGTCGACACGAGCGGACGACGGGAAGCCGGTTCATGTCACGTTGACAACAAACCTGAGCCCGGCTTAGCCTCGGCTTCGAGAGCTATTTGTCAGTGCGACAAAAAGGGGTCATCGATGCAGATCCACTGCTCGTTGCGGCTCGCGACTCGAACGGTCGTCGCGGCTTTCCTCGCCGGGGCCGTGCTCGGCGGCACGTTCACCGGGTACTCGCTCGGCGCCGCGCAGCCGCCACCGCCCGCTGCGCGGGACTCGTCCGCGGAGCCCGATCAGGACCTGGCGTTGCGCGACCACATCATCGGCGGGACCAACGACTCCGCGGGACCGGCCCGGTAGAGCGCGGCCGGGCGGCCGTTCGCCGAGGACCGCCTGCCGCCGGTGGGGATCACGAAGCCGTCCGCGTCGGTGACCTTCCGGTGGAAGTTGGGCTTGTCGAGCTCGACCTCCCACACGGCCTCGTACACCGCGCGGAGGTCGCCGATGGTGAACTCCGCACCGCAGAAGGCCGTGGCGATGGTGGTGAACTGCAGCTTCCGCCCGGCCGCCCGCACCGCGTCGCGCAGGATGGCGTCGTGGTCGAACGCGAGCCCGGTCTCCCGCGCCTCGGCGACCGGGGTCCAGCTCGCCGCACGCGCGTCCGAGCCCGCCGCGGGCAGCGGCAGGTCGGGCGCGATGGCGAGGAACGCGCAGGTGATCACCCGCGGATCGCGGGGATCACGATCGGGAGCGGAGTACGTCCCGACCTGCTCCAGGTGCAGTTCGTCGGCCGCGATCCCCGTTTCCTCCCGGAGTTCGCGGGCCGCCGTCTCCTCCAGGCTCTCCCCGCCGCGCAGGAAACCCCCCGGCAGCGCGAGCCGGCCCGCGAACGGCGGCACGCCCCGCTCCACCAGCAGAACGCACAACTCGCCGGAGCGGATGGTCAGGATCACGAGGTCCGCGGTGACCGCGACCTGCTGCCGAGCACGAGACACACGAGGCACACCCGGAACCCTACGCTTTTGTCACTTCGACAGAAACCGGAAGCGGCGGCGCGCGGCGATCGAGCGAAGATCCCGCGGAAGATCGGGTGAGTGTGACTTCTGACGTAGAACACCGCGTGCGAGCGGTCTTGAATGAGGTGAGCAACAGCCGGATTCGTTCTACCGCAAGGAGGTTCTCCATGATGGCAACGACTTCCCCGCACCGAACCGAAGACCGGCACCACCGTCGGCACACCGGGCTGGGCCCGTTCCTGTGGTCCGCGCTGATCGTCGCCGCGGCGATCACCGAGACCTGGCAGTCCCCTGCCGAGCGGGGATTCGCGCTGCTCGCCCTGGTGCTGGTGGGCGTCGGCACGCTCGCCGTCGTCGTCCTGAAGCTCCGCGCCGGGGACGAGGACGAGCGGTGATCCCGGGTTCCGCGCGAGATCCCGAGATCGCGCGCAACGCGTGCGGTCTCGGGATCGGCTCACCTCAGCCCAGCGTGCGGGCGAGTTCCGCTGCGTCGGGGATGAGCAGGACCGCTACGAGGATCAGGCAGATCAGCTCGATGGTGCGCTCGATGCGCTTGCCGCCGCGGGAACCGACGCTCCAGCGCATCGACTTCGGCAGCACGTGGCCGCGTCGCCAGCGCGCGCCGGAGCAGCGGGCGCCGGACTTGCGGCTGCACTTCGCGCAGCGGCGGCGGATCGGGAACGTCCAGCAGATGCCGCTGCGCGTGGCCGAGTCCCCCACCGAGTGCACCACCATGCCCATCGTGATCGACAATCCGGCGAACCAGCCGAGTTCGGCCATCGCTCCGGCCACCGCGAGCGACCAGGTGATCGCACCCGCCGCGAGCAGCGCCACCGGGTCCTGATCGGTGCACAGCCTGCGGCGGACCCAGCGCGGCCCGGAGCGGGACAGGGCGCTGATCCCGGGCGCCAGCACCATGATCATCGCGATGCCCGTCACCCACGGGGTCAGCAGCGCGCCGAGTCCGACGAGCAGCCCCAGCGATGCCGCGAATATCGGCGTGTGCACCAGGCCGCGGTGTTCGCCGTCGCCCCTCGGGTCGTGCGGCAACCGGGTCTTGCCGTAGGTGGTGCGGGCCAGGAACTGGAAGCACTCCCCGACGAGCGCGGTGACTCGGCCGCCGCTGCGGTAGGCCGTCGCGCCGTCGGCGTCGAGGTCGGGCAGCAACGCGGCGCCCGCGCCCAGCAGTGCGCCCACCGCCGTCCCCGCCACCCCGAGGTCCGCGCCGGTGAGCGCACCGACCGTGCTGCTCGACACCGCTCCCGCCAACGCTCCGGTGCACGCGTGGCCGCCCGCTTCCATGGTCCTGTTCGCTCCCTCCGCCACGGCGCAGCGGCCGTGCGGGCGAACGCGACGCTCGGCCGAACGGCGTAGCGCCGGAAACCAGGGCCGACGGTTTTCCGTTGCGGCCCAAGGAACATTGAACATGATCTTGAAGCGGAGCGGCGCGGCAGCGGTCGAATTCACCCGCAACGACGCACGGCGGCGGAGGGATTTCCCTTGCACAGCGGCGAACGGGGGACGACGCGGACCTACTCGCGCACCGGGTGGCCGGTGGTGACGTCGACGTGCCCGGGAACCTCGTCGTGGTCGTCGCCGACCGAGAGCGTTCCCGTCGGCTCCACCAGCAGCACCGCCGCACCGCCGGCCGACGAGGGCTTGTGGAACGTGCCGCGCGGCACCACGAACACCGATCCGCGCGGCAGCGTCACGGTCCGCTCACCCTCCCGCTCGCGCAGCGCGATGTCGATTTCGCCGTCCAGCACCAGGAAGAACTCGTCGGTCTCCAGGTGCACGTGCCACACGTGCTCGCCGTGGAACCGGGCCAGCCGGATGTCGTAGTCGTTGAGGTAGGCGATGATCCGCGGGCTCCACACGGCGTCGAATCCGTCCAGCGCGGTCTTGAGGTCGATCGGGTTCGTGGTCACGACCGCCATCCTCGGCTGGTCCGCGGCCACCACGAGTGCTAGGAATCGCACATGCCGCAAGAATCCTCGCACCGGGTCGTGGTGCTGGTCGACGAAGGCTCGAACCCGTTCGAAATGGGCGTGGCCACCGAGCTGTTCGGCCTGCGCCGCCCCGAACTGGACCGCCCCTGGTACGAGTTCGCGATCTGCGCGGCGCGGCCCCGGGTGCGGATGCACCTGGGCATGTTCACGCTCTCCGACGTCGCCGGTCCGGAGGCCGCGGACGCGGCGGACACGCTGATCGTGCCCAACCGGCCCGATCCGGAAACGCCCGCCTCGCCCGCGGCGCTGGCCGCGGTCGAACGCGCCGCGCGGCGCGGAGCCCGCCTGGTGAGCTTCTGCACCGGAGCCTTCACCCTCGCCGAAGCGGGCGTGCTCGACGGGCGGCGGGCCACGACGCACTGGCGTTGGGCCGCGGAGTTCGCGCGGCGATTCCCCTCGGTGCGCCTGGAACCGGACGTGCTCTACGTCGACGACGGCGACGTGCTCACCGCGGCGGGCAGCGCGGCGGCGCTGGACCTCGGACTGCACCTGATCAACCGCGACCACGGTGCCGAGATCGCCAACGCCGTGAGCAGGCGGCTCGTGTTCACCGGCCACCGCGACGGCGGCCAGCGCCAGTTCGTGGAACGGCCGGTGCCGGACGTGCCGGACACGTCGCTGGCGCCCGCCCTGGACTGGGCCCGAGCGCACCTGGACCGGCCGCTGACCGTGGCGGACCTGGCGGCGCGGCTCGCGACGAGCCAGGCGACGCTGCACCGGCGGTTCCGCGCGGAGCTGGGCACGACACCGCTCGCCTGGCTCACCACCGAGCGGATCGCGCTTGCCTGCCGCCTCATCGAACGCGGCGAGCTCGGCTTGGACCGCGTCGCCGCGTCCAGCGGCTTCGGCACCTCCGCCAACCTCCGCGCCCGCTTCCGCGAGCACACCGGCCTCACCCCGTCGGCCTACCGCCGCCGGTTCGGGACGACTCCCGCGGAGCCGGTGCCGGAGCGGGGGTGACGCGAAGTGCGTTCAGCGCCAAGGGAATGCGGCGGCAAGCGGCGGCGGACGCGCCGGGCGCCCGCCGCCGCGCACCGCTACTCGTCGGCGAGCGGCTCCGCGCTGATCTTGCGCAGCATCAGCCCGCTGGCCGACGCCGCCAGCGCCGCGACCAGCAGGCCGAGCACGATCGGCGCCAGGATCGCCGGTGTCAGCGTGGTGCTCTGGTCCAGGACGCTCAGCAGTCCGAGGCAGACGCCGGTGCCTCCCGCGGTCGCGATGCCCGCCGCGACCAGCGCCGGGAGCGCCGCCTCGACGTGCAGGGCGCGGACCAGCACCCGGCTCTGCGTGCCGGCGGCGATCAGCGCCCCCAGCGTGCGGCGCCGATCGATGACCGACCCCGCGGCCGTGATCGCCGCGCTGCCCGCCGCGAGCACCGACGCGATCGACAAGCCGATCACCGTGATCCGGTGCAGGTCCCCGGTCTGGACGTCCCCGGCGACGTTGCGCGACTCGATCGACTCGATGTCCGCACCGGGGATCGTGCGCGCCATGGCGGTGCGCACCGTGATCCGGTCCGCTCCGGTGGGCGGGAGCACGGACAACGTGGCCTGCTCCGAGCCTTCCATCGCGGGCATCGCGCCCGGGTCGATGAGCACGGTGTCCAGGTTCGGCTCGGCGATGACCGGGGTTCCGGGCGGCAGCGGCGTGGCGGGCGGCCGATCGGAGCCGCTCGTGCTCGGGGTGACGGTGAGTTCCGACGTCGGCTGCCCGCTCGGCACGTGGACGCCGGGCGGCCCCTCGCACGAAGGCCGGAAGGGAGTCACCTCACGAGCGGCGCGGCAGTCGATGACCAGGCCGAAGGTGGACGAGTCGCCGGCCCCGCCGATCAGGACCTGCTCGTAGTCGGCGACGGTGGCCCGCACGCCCTGCGCCGCCAGTTCCTCGGTGAGGCGTTGGCGCAGTTCGGGTGCTCGGCTGCTGGGCACGTCCGCGAGGATCACGCCCTCCTCATCCCAGCTGCCCATCGAATTCGGCCCGGCGGTCATCGCGGGCAACGCCGTCAGCGCCATCGATCCGATGAACACCGCGAGCACCATGCCGGACGACGACCGGTAGGCGCTCTTCGGGTCGCTGACCAGCCGCCTGCCCGCCAGCAGCACCGACGGACCGCGCCACACCCGCGCGAACAGCCGACCGATGGTGGCGGTGATCCAGGGCCCGATCAGCGAGAACGACCACGCCACCGCGGCGATCGGCAGCACGAGGACCAGGAATCCCGCGCCGTCGTCGTACTTCACCATGCCGAGCACGAACAGCGCGGCGACCACCGCGATGATCAGCAGCCGCCACGCCTTGGGCCTGCCGCGCTGCTGCCCGGTGGCCGCGCTCAGCGGCGCGCGCACGACCCGGCCGGCGCCCAGCACGGACGAGGCCACCACGAGCGCCGGAACGCCGATCGCCACGCCCAGGACCGCCCAGATCGACGGGGTGATGTCGCTGACGAACCAGGTGCCGTTGCCCCAGGGGATCATCGCGATGAGGTACCGCAGCGGCCAGGTCAGCAGCACTCCCGCCGCGGTGCCGACCACCGCGGCCAGTCCGGTCTCCGCGGCGACCGTCGAGACCACTTGGGACGGAGTCGCACCCGCCATCCGCAACGACGCCATCCTGCGTTCCCGGCGCGCCGCGGTCAGCCGCGACGCCGAGGCGACCAGCACGAGGCTGGGTGCGGCGAGCACGAACAGGCCGAACAACGCCATCGGTTGCAGCAGCAGGTCCTCGGACGCCGCCTGGATCGTCACCGAGGAGTACGGGTTGGCGACGGCGGCGGCCTCGTCCAGCGCGCCTTGCGGGTGCCCGACGATCGCGACGAGCTGTTCCGGGTAGCGCAGCAGCCCCGGGTCGATCGTGCCCGCGATGCGCTGCGGGAAGCGGTCGGCCAGTTCGCCGTCCGGCAGCGCGGCGGCCTTCTCCGCGAGCGCCGGGGACAGCCGCGCCTCGCCGGGAGCCGGGAATTCCGGGGCCTTCCCACCGCCGGTGGCGCCGGAGACGTCCAGCCGGGTGATCATCTCGCCGCGCACGTAGTCCTGGGAGGCGAGTTCCACCCCGCCCGTGTCGGACACGCCCTGGTGCCCGTCCTGCCAGGAGGAGCGGTCGGTGCGCGCCTGCGCTGCGTTCGGCAGCGCGGTGAGGATCAGCACCAGCGCGGTCGCCACCATCACGCCGGCGGCGGTCAGGATCGCCGAGGTTCGGGTTCGGGAGTCGTGCCGCAGCACCCGCACGGCCAGCTGCACGGGGTTCATCCCGCCACCGCCCCGCCGCTCACGGGAGCGCCGGTCGCGATGAGGCCGTCGCGGATCTCCACGACACGGCTGCACCGGGCGGCCAGCTCGCGGTCGTGGGTGACCACGACGACCGCGGCACCCGTTCGGCTCGCGCTGTCGGCCAGCGCGCGCATCGTCGCTTCGCCGGTGCGGGTGTCCAGCGCGCCGGTCGGCTCGTCGGCGAAGATCACCTTCGGGTCGTGCGCCATCGCCCGCGCGATCGCCACCCGCTGGGCCTGGCCGCCGGAGAGCTGTCCGGGCAGCCGTTGCTCCATGCCGCCCAGGCCCAGCGCCGCCAGCCACTCGCGGGCGATGCCGGTGGCGGTGCGCCGGTCGGTGCCGCCGAGCAGCAGCGGCAGCGCCACGTTCTCCTCCGCGGTCAGCTCGCCGACGAGCATGCCCTGCTGGAACACGAAGCCGAATTCGTGGCGCCGCAGCTCGCTGCGCTTGGTCTCGGAGAGCTGGTCGACGCGGCGCTCGCCGAAGACGACCTCCCCGCGGTCCGGGCGCAGGATTCCGGCGAGCACGTGCAGCATCGTGGTCTTGCCGGAGCCGGACGGGCCCACGATCGCCAGCACCTCACCGGCTCGAACCTCGATGTCCGCGCCGCCCAGCGCCCAGTGCTCGCCGTACTGCTTCGCCAAGCCGTGGCCCGCCAGCACCGTCCGGCTCGCCGGTATGTGCCCCTGCTGCATGTGTTGTTCCCCTCGGTCCCGATGCGCGCCGTGCGGCGCAGGAAGTCGATCGGGGGAAACGTTCGCAGCGGAGGAGGAGCGCGCACCTCATCCGACAGGCCGCGCGGGGTCGGCTGATCGGCCGGAGCTCCTGGTCCATCAGGCCAGGTGGAGCGTTCAACCATGCCGCTGCGGCGGGGTTTCCGGCCGGCTGCCGGTGCGAACCCGAGCCGGGCCGGCGTCGCGCGGGCAGGCTCCGCGCGACCTCGCGGAACCCGTTTTCGGGGAAGTGCTCGGCCCCGGCCGGAACCCGTTGCGCCGCAACGATTCGAAGCGCACCGCCGGTGCCGGTGCTACCCCGCCAGTTCGAGGTCTTCGAGGCTGCGGCGGGAGGTCTCCCGCACGCAGAAGTACGTGAACACCAGTGCCAGCACGGCGAAACCGGCGAAGATGCCGAACACCGCGCCCGCGCCGAACACCAGCAGCACCGGGAAGAACTGGGACACCAGCAGGTTCGCCGTCCAGTTCACGAACGAGCCGACGCCGACGCCCATCGTGCGCACCCGCAGCGGGAACTGCTCGGGCAGCAGCACCCACATCAGCGGTCCCCAGCTCAGCGAGAACGCGACCTTGAACACCGCCAGGCAGATCACCGCCCCCGCCGCACCGGCCACGCCCCCGAGCAGCTCACCGCCGAACAGCACCGCGAGCACCGTCATGCTCAGCAGCATCGCGGTGCCACCGATCAGCAGCAGCCTCCGCCGCCCCACCGAATCCACGACGCGCGCGGTGACGAGGGTGGTGACGATGGACAGCGCACCGAGCCCCACGCTGTTGAGCAGGGCGGCGCTGTCACCGAAACCGGCCGCCTGCAAGATCGTCGGCGCGTAGTAGACGATCGTGTTGATGCCGATGAACTGCTGAAGCAGGGCGAGCCCCACCGCGATCAGCAGCGGGCGCCGCAGCGCGGGCGTCAGCAGTTCGCGCCACCGCGCGCGGTCACCGGCCGGTTCGGCTTCCTTCGTGCGCTGG
This sequence comes from Saccharopolyspora sp. NPDC002578, assembly GCF_053592695.1. Taxonomy (NCBI): domain Bacteria; kingdom Bacillati; phylum Actinomycetota; class Actinomycetes; order Pseudonocardiales; family Pseudonocardiaceae; genus Saccharopolyspora; species Saccharopolyspora sp. NPDC002578. The sequence goes on from NZ_JBSFWJ010000024.1 coordinate 10,253, forward strand.
ATGTCGGCGAGCACCCCGTCGGCTTCCTCCTCGCCGACCTGCGTGCCGAGCACTCGCCGCGCCTCGTCGGGCCTGCCGTGGGCGACGAGCCAGCGCGGTGTCTCCGGCGAGCGGGACACCCCGATGAGCAGCAGCAACGACGGGATCAGCGCGATGCCGAGCATCCAGCGCCACGCGCCCCACGGCGACAGCAGCAGGCTCGTCAGGTAGGCGGCGAAGATGCCGATGGCGATCATGAGCTGGTTCAGCGTGGCGATGCCGCCGCGGTTGCGGGTGGGCGCCAGTTCCGAGAGGTAGGTCGGCACCACCACCGAGGCGATGCCGACGGCGAGACCACCGAGCACCCGCGCGGCGACCAGCGTCGCGACTCCCGGCGCGACCGCCATCCCGATCGCGGAGAGCCCGAACACCGCCGCGGCCAGCTGCAGGATCGGCCGCCGCCCCCACCGCTCCGCCAGCGCGCCCGCCACCAGGCTGCCGAGGATGGCGCCGAACATCAGCGAGCTCACCACCAGGCCCTTCGTCCACGGCGTCAGCTGCAGCGCAGGGCCGATGAACAGCAGCGACCCCGCGGCGATGCCCTGGTCGTACCCGGCGAGGATGCCGCCGAAGGAGCCGAAGAAGAACACGGACCGCGCCGCGGCGGACGGACTCGACGATCGGGACTCGGACATGTGGAGCTCTCCACTTCCGGTGGTGGCACGGCGCCGCGTGCGCAGCGGCCGTGATCAGTGCGATGGAGAGTGGCACCGGCGATGATTTGCGTCAACACTCCGTCAGAATGTGGACTGATTTTTGACGAAGCACGTTCGTAAACGGACGATCGGCGGGTTACGCTGCGGCCATGACCGACCCCGCCCCGACCGCGCTGCACCGGTTGCGCCAGAGCAACGCCGAGCGCGTGCTCGGTTGCCTGCGCAGGCACGGCGAGTTGAGCCGCGCCGAGGTCGCCGAACACAGCGGGCTGTCCCGCACGACGCTCTCGACGATCCTCGGCGACCTGATCCGGCGCGGAGTGGTCGTGGAGACCGAGCTCCCGCCGTCGAACCGCCGCGGTCGCCCCACCGGCGGCCTGGCGCTCAACCCCGGCGCGGGCCAGTACCTCGGCCTTGAGCTGGGGCGCAACCGGATCAGGCTGGTGCTGGCCGACGCCGCGCACCGCGTGCAGGCCCGCGACGACCTGTCCTACGGCTCGGCGCGCGGCGCGGCCGACCGGTTGGCGCTGGCCGAGCGCGCCGTGCGGGAGGCCGCCGACCGCCACGGCATCACGCTGGGCACGCTCGCCGGGATCGGCGTGGGCTCCACCGGCCCCGGTGAGCTGGTGCTCGCGCCCGCCGCCGGGCTGGCGGAACCCGACGGGCTGCGCGGGCGGGAGCTGATCGCCGACCGGCTGGCCCGCGCGTTCGAGGTGCCGGTGGGCGTGGACAACAACACGCGGCTCACCGCCCTCGCCGAAGCCACCTGGGGCGCCGCCGCGGGGGCGTCCGACCTGCTCTACGCGCACTTCTCGCACGGCACCGGCGGTGGCCTGATCATCGGCGGGCAGCTGATCCGCGGCACCGGCGGGGTCGCCGCCGAACTCGGGCACCTGTGCGTCGACGACACCGGCCCGGAGTGCTGGTGCGGCGGGCGCGGCTGCCTGGAGCGCTACGCCTCGGTGCCCGCGGTGCTGCGCGCGACCGGGCACCGGCGCTGGGCGGTGCTGCGGGACGCGCTGGCCGGCGACGGCGCCGAATCCGAGGTGGTCCGCACGGCCGGGGAGCACGCCGGGGCGGCGCTGGCGGCGATGTGCACGGCGGTGAACGCGGGCCGGGTGGTGCTCGGCGGCGAGCTCGCCGAGCTGGGCGAACCGTTCCTGCGCCCGCTGCGCGAGTCGTTCGCGCGGCGCGCGATGCGGTCGCTGCGCGGCGGCGTCGAGTTCGGCACCGCGGGCACCGCACCGTGGGGCGGCGCGCTGGGCGGGCTGGCCCTCGCGCTGCACGAATCTCCCCTGCTGGCCCGCTATCCGCTGCCGCAGCACCCCGAGCAGGCCGCCGCGCCGGACGCCGAATCCGGCCGTTGACCCGACCCCGCCCGACGCTTCCCGCCGAGGAGATCTCCGTGCCGCGCAACATGCTCTTCCTGATGACCGACCAGCACCGGATCGACACGATCGGCTGCTACGGCGACCCGACCGCCGTGCGCACCCCGAACCTGGACGCGCTCGCCGCGGGCGGCACCCGCTTCGACAACTGCTTCACCCCCACCGCGATCTGCACGCCCGCCCGCGCGAGCCTGCTCACCGGCTACGCGCCGTTCCGGCACAAGCTGCTGGCGAACTACGAGCGCAACGTGGGTTACCTGGAAGATCTGGCGCCCGATCAGTTCACCTTCGCGGAATGCCTCGCCGAGCGCGGCTACAACCTGGGCCTGCTCGGCAAGTGGCACGGCGGGGTGCGGCGCAACGCGGCCGACTACGGATTCCAGGGGCCGGACCTGCCGGGCTGGCACAACCCCGTCGACCACCCGGATTACCTGGCGTACCTGGAGGAGCACGACCTCCCGCCGTACTCGATCCGGGACGAGGTGCGCGGCACCGCGCCGAACGGCAACCCCGGGAACCTGCTCGCCGCGCGGCTCGACCAGCCGGTGGAAGCGACGTTCGAGCACTACCTGACCACGCGCACCATCGAGATGCTGCACCGCTTCGCCGCCGACGAGTCCACTTCGGACACACCGTTCTTCTTGGCGACGCACTACTTCGGCCCGCACCTGCCGTACCTGCTGCCGGATTCCTACTACGACATGTACGACCCGGCGCAGATCGAACTGCCGCGCTCGATCCAGGAGACCTTCGAGGGCAAACCGCCGGTGCAGCGCAACTACAGCGCGCACTGGGCGTTCGACACCATGTCGCCGGAGGACAGCCGCAAGCTCATCGCCGTCTACCGGGGTTACGTGACGCTCATCGACGAGCAGATCGGCCGGTTGCGCGACGCCATCGACGAGCTCGGGCTCAGCGACAGCACCTCGATCATGTTCACCGCCGACCACGGCGAGTTCACCGGCGCACACCGGCTGCACGACAAGGGACCGGCGATGTACGACGACATCTACCGCATCCCCGGAATCGTGTCCGTGCCCGGCCAGTCCCCGCAGGTGCGGGACGAGTTCGTCAGCCTCACCGACTTCACCGCCACCATCCTGGACCTCGCGGGCGAGGACACCTCGCCCGCCGTGGACAGCCGGAGCCTGCTGCCGCTGGTGCGCGGCGAGCAGCCCGAATGGGCACCGGACCTGGTCGCCGAGTACCACGGCCACCACTTCCCGTACCCGCAGCGCATGCTGCGCGACGCCCGCTACAAGCTGGTGATCAACCCCGAGTCGCACAACGAGCTCTACGACCTGGAGCTCGACCCCGACGAGCTGCACAACCGCTACGAGCAGCCCGAGGTCCGCGAGGTCCGCAACGCGATGCTGCGCCGCCTCTACACCCTGCTGCGCGAGCGCGGCGACAACTTCTACCACTGGATGACCAGCATGTACCCCGTCGGCGAAACGGACTACGACCCGACGCTGAGCTCGTTCTGAGCGACGGCGGAGCAGCCCCGGCGGATTCGCTTCGCCGGGGCTTCCTCGCGGAGTTGGTCAGCCGTCGAAGCGACCGGACTTCAGCGCACCGACGAACGCCGACCACTGCCCCGCCGACGCCGTGAAGTGACCCGCCGTCCGGTCCTTGGTGTCGCGAACAGCGGCACCATCGGCCACCCGGCCGACCTCGACGCAGTCGGTCTGCTGAGCTGACCTGCTGGACTTGCGCCAACCACTCGGCTGTCTGCTCATCATTTCCCTTCCAGCTCAGTGAGCCGTCGAGCGATGAGCTCGGACGACTTCTTCGGAAATAGCGCGCTTTTGCGACGCACCGTTGCCTCCTCCGACTCGGCTCTGGTGTCCACCAAGACCGAGAAGCCCCGGCGGATTCGCTTCGCCGGGGCTTCCTCGCGGAGTTGGTCAGCCGTCGAAGCGACCGGCCTTCAGCGCACCGACGAACGCCGACCACTGCCCCGCCGACGCCGTGAAGTGACCCGCCGTCCGGTCCTTGGTGTCGCGGACGGCGGCACCATCGGCGACCCGTCCGACCTCAACGCACGCGGTGTTGTTGCTCGACCGCTTCGCCTTCCGCCATCCTGCCGGTTGCTGTGTCACAGTCAGCTCTCCTCCAGGCCTGTCTCCACACTGCGTGCGGCGATGAACGTCAGCGTGTCGTCCGCGCTCAATGCCGCGTCTCGGAACGGGTCAGCCGTCGAACCGGCTGGCCTTCACCGCACCGACGAACGCCGCCCACTGGCCGGCCGTGGTGGTGAAGTACCCCGCCGCTCGATCTTTGGTGTCGCGAACAGCAGCGCCATCGACCGTCCGGCCGACCTCGACGCAACTGGTCTGTTGAGCTGACCTGCTGGACTTGCGCCAGCCGCGAGGCTCGGTGCTCATGGTGCTCCTTCCAATTCGGTGATTCGCCGGGCGATGACCTTGGAGGACTGCTCGACGGTCATCGCCACCCGCGAGACGCTATCGACAGCCAGCCGGTACGCGGATATGTCTTCTGCCTCAGCGAGGAAAGCGGACGAACTGACGTGTTCGACGTGAACGATCGGCCCGGCCTTCGGGAACTCGAAGTAGATGAACGATCCGCTGAGCGCCGCGTTCCACGACGTCAGGTCCGCAGGGACCACCTGAACCGTCACGTTGGGCTGCTCGGACATCGTCATCACGTGGCGGAGCTGCTCGGCCATCACGTCATCGCCGCCCAGCTTCTTCCACAAAGCCGATTCCTCGATGAACGCGTGGAACTCGGGAGATCGGTTTCGCCTCATCAAGACATCGCGTCGTCCGATCCTCATCGCGACACGGGCGTCCACCTCGTGCGAAGGCATTCCGCCCATGATGGCGCGGGCGTAGTCGGACGTCTGAAGAAGTCCTGGGATCAGGATCGGTGAGACGTCGGTGATCGACGTCGCGGTGCGTTCGAACTCCATCAGGTCGGTCAGCTCGTGGTTGATGCCGAGCGAGCCCGCCGAACCCGACTTCAGCCAGTTGCCGCCACCGTCGTGCTCCCGCGCCATCTCGACGAGACGGTCCCGCTCGGCCTCGGAGGTACCGAGCGCGGTCATGATCGACGCCACCTCTTCGGGTGATGGTGATCTGGCCGCCTGTTCGTTGCGCGTGTATTTCGAGTGGTGGCCGCCGATCCGGTGCGCCAGTTCTCGCACCGTCACCCCTGCGCGCTCACGGATTTCGCGCAGCTCGGCGCCCAGCGCGCGGTTGCGCGGTGATCCGGTCCTGTTGCGGCTCATGCACCAAGCCTAGATCGTCGCAGCTCCACTGGTGGGACATCACCCGAAGGAGTCATCGCCGACTGGCGCAGTTGGCGCTAATGTTGCCGCACCAAAGAAGTTCGATCATCGATTTCATAGTCCGGCGAACCTGATTCCAGACAAGCTTTTCCTGTTCGGCACCTGCATTTCGACGTGTTCGGTACAAGCACAGGACTGGGTGGGATCTCTATTCATGGCGCGGTTGGCGCACCTGGCGCGGCGGCGATTCGGAGAGTGGTGCGAATGACCATCGGCATCCTGCTCGGCCTGGTGGCGTGGGTGCTCGTGTTCGGGCCGGTGTTCCTGGTGTGGTGGTTGCCCGGAGCTCGTGCGGACGCGCGGCGGGAGCGGTGGCCGTGATCCGCGTGCGGTTCGTGCTCCCGGACGGATCGCACTCGATCCACGCCACGACCGCAGCACCCGAGGAGTGGGGCGACGCGCGCATCGCCGAAGCCTTGTGCGGTGCGGTGATCACCGTGCCGCGAGGAGCTCGCCGCGTTCGACCACCACGGGACTCCTACTGCGAGAGCTGCACCGAGATCTACGCGGCCCGCCATCCGCTCACCCCGTTCCGCCTCCCGTCCGAAGGCCCGATTTGAAGGGGGCTCGATGCCCGCCCAGCACACGATCACCGTCCCGTGCCGGGACATCGCGTTCCGGGATCGCGCCGTGCACCTCGGCCGCATCCGCCGCGGGATCAGCCTGCGCGTCCCGGAAGAGGCGCACGCGATCCTCGACCTCGCGCAGGCCGAGGAACTGCACCGGGAGCTCGGCGCGGCGATCAACGGAGTCCGCGTCGAAGTGGAAGCGGCCGGCTCATGAGCGCGCCGACGGACCACTCCGCCGCACCGCCGGCCTGGATCACCTCGGAGTGGTGTTCGACCTGGCACCTCAGCGGCAGGACGACGCGGGGCGCGGTGATCGTCGCGAGCTGCGGGCATCCGCTGAGCGGGCGGATGTCGCGGGTCTTCGACCGGCCGCCGCCGCTCGACACCCGCCAGGTCTGCCAGGCGTGCGTGGCCGCCACCAGCACCCGGCCGGGCTCAGTCCGGTTCCCGGTGCTGGAGGACGCGCTCGTGGTGATGGCCGAGCGCCGGTCGTCGCGCGCCACGACGCCGCCGGAGCCCGATCCGCCGATCACCTGGCCGGACACGGACCCGGACGCGCCCGGAGTCCGCGCGCAGTTTCGTCCACTGCGGATCGTGCCGCGCGTCGAACGGATCTCGACCGCGCGGGCCGCTTGATCCACCCCTGATCGCGGCCCGTCGTCCCGCCCTCCCCCGAGCGGCGGCGGGCCGCACGTCCGGCCGGTGCTCGCTCACCACCCCGACTCGGAGCGAGTACCGGTCGGACCCCCCGGTTACCAGGCGACTTCGAGCTTCTTGAGGCTGTGGACGAAGTGGAAGGCGCGGAATTCGAGCTCGTCGCCGGGGGGTGACGGCGTGCAGGTTCGGGAATCGGCGCAGCAGCGCGGGAAACGCCGTGCACATCTCCATCCGCGCCAGCGGCGCACCCACGCAGTGGTGCACGCCGTGGCCGCATTCGACGTGGTTGCCCGGCTCGCGGGTGACGTCGAGGGCGTCCGGGTCGTCCACGAGCTCGTCGTCCCGGTTCGCGCCAGGTGGTCCTACCCTGAAGCGGGATGCGGATGACCCGTTCGCCCGCCCGGAGCGGGGACGAACGGGCCGTCCTTCCTCGATTCGGCTACCAGGCCACGTCGAGCCGCTTGAGGCCGTAGACGAAGTGGTACGAGCGGAACTCGCCCTCGTCGTCCGGCGTCGCGGTGCGCAGGTTCGGGAATCGGCGCAGCAGCGCGGGGAACGCCGTGCACATCTCCATCCGCGCCAGCGGCGCACCCACGCAGTGGTGCACGCCGTGGCCGAACCCGATGTGGTTGGTCTGCTTGCGGGTGACGTCGAGCTTCTCCGGGTCGTCCACCAGTTCGGGGTCCCGGTTGGCGGCGGGCAGCGCGAACACCACGATGGAGCCCGCAGGCACGACCTGCCCCGCGATCTCCACGTCGGTGGTGGTCACCCTCGGGGCGCCGGAGTGCACGATGCTCAGCCAGCGCATCAGCTCCTCCACCGCCGGAGCGACGCGTTCCGGCTCATCGCGCACCAGCGCCAGCTGATCCGGGTGCCGCAGCAGCGCGAGCGTGCCGAGACCGAGCATGTTGGAAGTCGTCTCGTGCCCGGCGACCAGCAGCAGGCTCGCGATGCCCGTGAGATCGGGGGTTTCCAGGTCGTCGCCGTGCTCGCGCACCAGCATGCCCAGCATGTCCTCGCCCGGATCCGCCTGCGCCCGCTCCACGAGCTCGCGCATGTACGCGCGCTGCTCGACGTTGAGGCGCAGCCGCTCCTCCTCGGGCAGCGAGGTGTCCAGGGCCTTGCCGGTGCGCTCCTGGAACTCCGCCCGGTCCTCGTAGGGCACGCCCAGCAGCTCGCAGATCACCAGCGACGGCACCGGAAGCGCGAAGTCCGCGACCAGGTCGCGCGGGGCGCCCGCGCGCTCCATCGCGTCCAGGTGCTCCTCGACGATCTCCTCGATCCGCGGCTGCAACCGCCGCATCCGCCGCACCGTGAACTCCGGCGTCAGCATCCGCCGCAACCGCGTGTGCTCCGGCGGGTCGTAGGCGAGCAGGTTGCCGCGGCGCATCTCCGCCGCCTCCTGCTCGGAGAGCCCGTGGTCGGGGCGCTTCCAGACGTTGCTGAAGCTCTGCGCGTCGCCGAGCAGGGCTCGGACGTCGGCGTGCCGGGTCACCAGCCAGGCGTCCGCGCCGAACGGGGTCCGGACCTGCGCGAGCCCGCTGCCCTCCCGCACCGCGGCGAGGTCGGGCACGGGGTCGAAACCGTTGCGGCGCATGTGCAACGGGAGTTGCGGTGTGGCGGGTGCGTCGGCCGAGCTGTCCGTCGCTGAGGACATTGGGCACTCCTGAAGTCGGCGGGGGAACCCGCTCGACACTACATAAGCGAGAGTCGCCTCTCACTTAGAGTTCTCTCAGCAACCTCCGTCCGCCGGGGCGCACGGCAGGTCCGCGCCCGCGCCCGCACGGGTCCCGTCGAGCAGCACCGCGAGGTAGCGCCGCCACCCCTCCGGCGCCCCGGTGGCGCGCTTGGCCGCGCCGCTGCCCGCCGCCGCCAGCACCATCACCACGAACGCCGTCAGATCGCGCTCGACCAGGTCCGCCCGCACCGAACCGTCGCGCTGCGCGCGGCGCAGCACCTCCCCCATCGGGCCGAGGAAGCGCGGCACCACGTCCGCCATGTCCACGCCCGTTTCCCGCACGGCCAGCAGCAGCGACTCGTTCTCCACCACCGTCGCCAAGCTGCCGGTCAGCCCGCGGGTCAGCCCCCGCCAGGCGTCCGGATCGGCCGCGGCCTCGTGCAGCAGCGGCTCGACCTCCTCGGTGAAGTACTGGTCGAACACCGCGCGCACCAGCTCCTGCCTGCCCGCGAACCTGCGGTACAGCGTGGCCAACCCCACCTCCGCGCGGCGCGCGACGTCCTCCAGCCGGATCGCCGGACCGTGCTCGGCGAGCTCCGTCCGCGCGGCGGCCAGGATGCGCAGGTGGTTGCGCTGGGCGTCGGACCGCAGCGCACGCTTCGACCCGTTCTCCGAATCGGACATCGCACCAGCATGCCGGACCCGTGCGGAGTTCAGGCCGACCGGGGCGAAGCACCACCCGCAGCTCCGACAACGCACGAACAGCGCGTGTGGGTGATCGTGAGCGTTTTCCTGTCAGCGAGGAAGCCGCTGAGGTTCCGCCACCCGACCCACTGCGCAGGTCCGTTCTGGAAGAAGCCCGAAGCGACCGAGTAACCTCACGGCCGGTAATCCCGGCCGGTCCGGCCGGATGAACGACACCCCGGTTTCGACGGCCGGATGTGATGCGCGGCCAGGAAGGAACTCAATGAGCACGCAGGTGGAAACAGCCGAATTCCAGGCTGAGGCGCAGAAACTGCTCCAGCTGATGGTGCACGCCATCTACTCGAACAAGGACACGTTCCTGCGGGAGCTCATCTCCAACGCCTCCGACGCCATCGACAAGTTGCGGCTGGCTTCCTACCAGGACAAGGACCTGCAGGTCGACACCGACGACCTGCACATCCTGATCGAACCCGATCAGGAGCAGCGGACGCTGACGATCCGGGACAACGGCATCGGCATGTCCAAGGACGAAGTCCGCGACCTGATCGGCACCATCGCCAAGTCGGGCACCGCGGAACTGCTCCAGGAGCTCAAGGACACCTCCGACGGCGCCGCCGCGCAGGAACTGATCGGCCAGTTCGGGCTCGGCTTCTACTCCAGCTTCATGGTCGCCGACAAGGTCACCCTGCTGACCCGCAAGGCCGGCGAGGACACCGCGACCCGCTGGGAATCCAGCGGCGAGGGCACCTACACGATCGAGACGGTCGACGAGGCCCCGCAGGGCACCGCGGTCACGCTGCACCTCAAGGCGGAGGACCAGGAGGACCGGCTGCTCGACTACGCCGACACCCGGACCCTCACCCAGATCGTCAAGAAGCACTCCGACTTCATCGCGTGGCCGATCCGCATGGAGGTGGACAAGCCCGGCGAGGACGGCGAGTCCACCCGCGAGCTCGACACGATCAACTCGATGAAGGCGCTGTGGGCCCGCCCGAAGGGCGAGGTCGAGCAGTCCGAGTACAACGAGTTCTACAAGCACGTCGCCCACGACTGGAACGACCCGCTGGAGACCATCCACCTGCGGGCCGAAGGCACCTTCGAGTACCAGGCGCTGCTGTTCATCCCCGCCACCGCGCCGTTCGACCTGTTCTCGCGGGACCAGAAGCGCGGCGCCCAGCTCTACGTCAAGCGCGTGTTCATCATGGACGACTGCGAAGAGCTGATGCCGGAGTACCTGCGGTTCGTCAAGGGCGTCGTGGACGCGCAGGACCTGTCGCTCAACGTCTCCCGCGAGATCCTGCAGCAGGACCGCCGCATCCAGATGGTGCGCCGCCGCCTCGTGAAGAAGATCCTCACCACGGTGCAGGAACTGCAGTCCGGCGACGCCGAGCGCTACGCGACGTTCTGGGAGAACTTCGGGCAGGCCGTCAAGGAAGGCATCGTCGGCGACCCCGACAACAGCGAGCTCATCCTGGACATCTCCTCGTTCGAGTCGACCCGCGACGAGAGCGAGAAGACCACGCTGCGCCAGTACATCGAGCGCATGCCTGAGGACCAGGACGCGATCTACTACATCACCGGCAACTCCCGCAGCAAGATCGAGAACTCCCCGCACATCGAGGCGTTCCGGGACAAGGGCCTGGAGGTCCTGCTGCTGAGCGACCCGATCGACGAGATGTGGGTCGAATCGGTGCCGGAGTTCGAGGGCAAGAAGTTCCAGTCCATCACCAAGGGCGAAGTCGACCTCGACGAGGACTCCGAGCAGGACGCCCAGCAGAAGGAGGACTTCGCCGGGGTCCTGACCTGGATGAGCACCGCGCTGTCCGACGACGTCAAGGAAGTGCGGCTGTCGTCGCGGCTGAGCAGCTCCCCCGCCTGCATCGTCGGCGACAACCACGACATGACGCCGACGCTGGAGAAGATGTACCGGGCGATGGGCCAGCAGGTGCCGCGCGTCAAGCGGATTCTGGAGATCAACCCGACGCACCCGCTGGTGAGCGGCCTGCGCAGCTCCTTCGACGAGAACGGCGAAGGCGAAGACCTCACCGAGACCGCGCAGCTCGTCTACGGCATGGCGCTGCTGGCCGAAGGCGGCGAACTCCGCGACCCCGCGCAGTTCACCTCCCTGCTGGCGAACCGCCTGGCGAAGACTTTGTGATGTCGTTGGCCTGCGCAGGGGTCAGGTAGCGGAACCTCAGTGGCTTCCTCGCTGCGGGATCTTTTCTCCAAGTGGTTCCGCCACGAGGAAAAAACCGTCCTCGCGAGGAAGCCACTGAGAACCCGCCGGTGGTCGGTTTGCTCAAGCCGGTCACTGCTCAGCGGCTCCGCCGCTGACAAGACAAGGCAAAGACGAAACCCTGAACCGGGCCGGGGCGCGATGTGCGCTCCGGTTCTGTTCAGTTCGCGGCCGTCGTCCGTTCGGTGCGGAGTTCGTGCAGTTCTGCGCGGAGTTCGCGGACCTCCACCAGCAGCTCGCCGACGGTGTCGGGGTCCTGGTCGCGCAGGCGGCGTTCGTGGCCGACCTGGCTCTCCATCGCGCTCACCGCCACCGCGATGAACAGGTTGAGCACGGTGAAGGTCGTCACCGCGATGTAGACGACGAAGAAGATCCACGCGAGCGGCTGCTCGGACATCACCTCGCGGGCCACTTCCGACCAGGCCTCGCCGGTCATCACCTGGAACAGCGTGAACAGCGAATCGCCCAGATCCCCGAAGTACTCCGGGGAAGTGGCGCGGAACAGGGTGGTCGCCAGCACGGCGGCGACGTAGAGGATGAGGGCCAGCAGCGCGGCGATGGAGGCCATGCCCGGCAGCGCCGACAGCAGCGCCGACACGACCCGGCGCATGCTCGGCACCACCGAGATCAACCGCAGCGCCCGCAGGATGCGCAACGCCCGCAGCACCCCGAACTCGCCGGAGGCGGGCGCCAGCGCGACACCGATGATCACGGCGTCGAAGACGTTCCACGGGTCGCGGAAGAACCGCTCCCGGTGCACGTAGAGCCGCGCGGCAAGCTCGGTCACGAAGACCAGCAGCGCCAACCGGTCCACCGCGTGCAGCAGCGTTCCGTGCCGGGCCATCAGCGCGGGCACCGTCTCGCAGCCGAGGGTGATCGCGTTGAGCACGATCACGCCGACGATGAACGAGTGGAACGCGGGCGCTTCGACGACGTTCCGGACGCGCTCCCGCACGCTCATGGCAGTACTCCCGCTCGCGACTCCTCCCCCGGCACGGAGATCAACTTAGCGGCAGCCGGTCGATTCGCGACGAGCGGGGATGACGCGATGTGACGCGCCTGCGGCCGCGCGTGCACCCGCGGCCACAGGCGGCATCGCAGCTCAGAGCGTCGCGGTGTCGATCACGAAGCGGTAGCGGACGTCACTCGCCCTGACCCGGTCGTAGGCCTCGTTGACCTGGGAGGCGGAGATCACCTCGACCTCGGCGCCGATGCCGTGCTCGGCGCAGAAGTCCAGCATCCGCTGGGTCTCCGGGATGCCGCCGATCATCGAACCCGCCAGCGACTTGTTGCCCGCGATCAGCGAGAACGCGTTGTAGGACAACGGTTCCGACGGGGCTCCCACGTTGACCATCGCGCCGCCCGCGGCGAGGGTGCCGAGGTAGGCGTCCACCGGCAGCTGCGCCGACACGGTGTTGATGATCAGGTCGAAGCGGCCCTTGAGCGCGTCGAACGTCGACGCGTCGGAGGTCGCGTAGTAGTCGGTGGCGCCCAGGCGCAGCCCGTCCTCCTGCTTCTTGAGGCTCTGGCTGAGCACGGTCACCTCCGCGCCCATCGCGACCGCGATCTTGACCGCCATGTGCCCGAGCCCGCCGAGCCCGACCACGGCGACCTTCTTGCCGGGGCCCGCGTGCCACTGGTTCAGCGGCGAGAACGTCGTGATGCCCGCGCACAGCAGCGGAGCGGCGACGTCGAGGCCGATGCCGTCCGGGATGCGGCAGACGAAGGCGTCCTTGACGACGACCTGCTTGCTGTAGCCGCCGTAGGTGTTCTCGCCGTCGAAGCCGACGCCGTTGTAGGTCTGCACGTTGCCGCGCTCGCAGAACTGCTCGGTGCCCGCTCGGCACGGCCCGCACTCGCCGCAGGAGTCGACCATGCAGCCGACGCCCACGCGGTCGCCGACCTGGTAGCGGGTGACCTCGGAGCCGACGGCGGCGACGGTGCCCGCGATCTCGTGGCCCGGCACCATCGGGAAGATCGCCGTGCCCCACTCCTCCGCGGCCTGGTGCAGGTCGCTGTGGCAGATGCCCGCGTAGGCGATGTCGATCAGCACGTCGTCCGGGCGCAACGACCGGCGCTCGATCGTGGTGCGTTCCAGCGGAGCTCCGGCCTTCGGCGCGGCCAATGCTGCTGTCGTGGTCATGGCGTCCTCCCTGCTCTGACGTGACCGGTATTGCCAGTTGCGCATACCTTTTCTAAAGTAAGAACCCTCTTACATCGTTCGCAAATCGAAGGGCTGTGACGTCACCCATGTCACGCGGCTACCACCACGGCGAACTGCGCGCCGCGCTGGTGCGAGCGGCCCGCGAACTCATCGCCGAGCGCGGGGTCGCCGAGTTCTCCGTCGCGGAGGTCGCCCGCCGCTGCGCGGTGAGCTCGGCGGCGCCGTACCGGCACTTCGCCGACCGCAACGCGCTGCTGGCGGCCGTGGCGCTGTCGGTGGCGCACGAACTGCACGACGAGGTCACCGCCGCCACCGCGCGCCACACCGACCCGGCCCGGCGGCTGGCCGACGCGGCGGCGGCCTACACCGGGTACCTGATCCGCCACGGCACGGGGCTGCCCACCGTGTTCGCCGGACCGCTGCGCGGCGACCGCTTCCCCGAGCTGCGCACCGCGGGCCGCGAGCTCACCGACGAGTACCTGTCGCTGTGCTTCGCCGTGTCCCCGTCGGCCGAGCGGGCGCTGCTGCTGCTCGAACAACTGCTGACCCAGGCCCACGGCTACGCCACGTTCTACCTGGACGGAGTGCTGTCCATGCAGGGCTACGACCTCGACGTCGTCACCGCCAAGTCCGCCGAAGCCGCACTGACCACCATCAACGGCTCCCGGCTGAGCTGAGGCCGCGCGAACCACGCGCCCGAACGAGGGACATCGGCTCGCAACGGTCCGGCAACCCTTCCGCGCGGCGGTCGGCCTGCTGTTGTCTGCTGGAAAGACGTCATCATCGGGGATGACCTCGGTTCGGCGGGAGGACCTCCATGTCCCAGACCCTCCAGACGACGACCGCCACCTCCGCCCGGGACCGCGCGCAGGCGTGGCTGGCGGACTTCGAGGCGGCGCTGACCGCACGCGACGCGAACCGGGCGGCCGGCCTGTTCGCGACCACCTCGTTCTGGCGCGACCTGGTCGCGTTCACCTGGAACCTCAAGACGGTCGAGAACCGCGACGGCGTGGCCGACCTGCTGCGCGCCACGATGGACGCAGCGGACGCCCGCGAGTTCCGGGTGACCGAGGAACCGGCGGAGTCCGACGGGATCGTCGAAGCGTGGTTCGGATTCGAGACCGCCGCCGGGCGCGGCGAAGGGCACCTGCGGCTCACCGACGAGGGTGCGTGGACGCTGCTGACCGCACTGCAGGAGCTGACCGGGTTCGAGGAACCGAGCGGGCACCGCCGCCCCATGGGCGCCGAGCACGGCGTCGACCCGGACCGGCGGACGTGGCGGGAGGCGCGGGACGCCGAACTCGCCGAGCTGGGCGACTCCCGGCAGCCGTACGTGCTGGTGGTCGGCGGCGGCCAAGGCGGCATCGCGCTGGGCGCGCGGCTGCGCCAGCTCGGCGTCGGGCACCTCGTCGTGGACCAGCACGAGCGGCCGGGTGATCAGTGGCGCGGCCGGTACAAGTCGCTGTGCCTGCACGATCCCGTCTGGTACGACCACCTGCCGTACCTGGACTTCCCCCGGAACTGGCCGGTGTTCGCGCCGAAGGACAAGATCGCGGACTGGCTGGAGATGTACACGAAGGTCATGGAGATCAACTACTGGGGCTCGACCCGGTGCACCTCCGCGACCTTCGACGACCGGACGCAGGAGTGGACGGTCGAACTCGACCGGGGAGGCACGCCGATCACGGTGCGGCCGAAGCACCTCGTGCTCGCCACCGGCGTGTCCGGAAAGCCGAACGTGCCGGAATTCCCCGGCCAGGACCGGTTCCGCGGCGAACAGCACCACAGCTCGCGGCACCCCGGCCCCGACGCGTACCGGGGCCGGCGGGCCGTGGTGATCGGCTCGAACAACTCCGCGTTCGACATCTGCGCGGCCCTGTGGGAGGTCGGCGCGGAGGTGACCATGGTGCAGCGGTCCTCCACGCACATCTCGAAGTCGGACTCGCTGCGGGAGCTGTCGCTGGGGCCGCTGTACTCGGAGGAAGCGGTCGCGGCGGGCATGACCACGCAGAAGGCCGACATGACGTTCGCGTCGATGCCGTACCGGATCATGCCGCGGTTCCAGAAGCCCGCCGTGGAAGCCATGAAGGAGCGCGACGCGGACTTCTACGCGCGGCTCGCCGAAGCCGGTTTCCTGCACGACTTCGGCGACGACGACTCCGGCCTGTTCATGAAGTACCTGCGGCGGGGCTCGGGCTACTACATCGACGTGGGGGCGGCCGAGCTCATCACCGACGGGCGGGTGGGCCTCGCGCACGGGCAGGTCGCCGAGCTCACCGAGGACTCCGTGGTGCTGGCCGACGGCACCGAACTGCCCGCGGACCTCGTGGTCTACGCGACGGGCTACGGCTCGATGAACGGGTGGGCCGCGGACCTGATCGGCCAGGACGTCGCCGACAAGGTCGGCAAGGTGTGGGGCCTCGGCTCCGACACCACGAAGGATCCGGGGCCCTGGGAGGGCGAGCAGCGCAACATGTGGAAACCGACCAGGCAGGAAAACCTGTGGTTCCACGGCGGCAACCTGCACCAGTCCCGGCACTACTCGCTCTACCTGGCCCTGCAGCTCAAGGCCCGAGCGGAAGGCGTCCCCACCCCCGTCTACGGCATCCCCGAGGTGCACCACACGAGCTGACCGCGTCCCGTCCCACCGGTCCGGCCGATCCCCTCCGGGCCGGCGGGACGGGCACCGCTCGCAGAAGACCGCTCTCCTGGAGCAGCGGATCAACCGCAACGGATCACAGCGCCGCCGATTCCCGTCACTTTCCCGGGCGAAGTGCACCTGGAAGTGGGATGGCCGAATCCGTGCGAAATGGTTTATATCTTTTCCACGTGAACAAAACTGGGTGGATTCACGATGGAATTCCGACAATCCTGGGAAATGTCGAACAAGCACCTACCGGGCGGATTCCGCGACATCGGTTCTCCGGGGAAATCGACTCGGAACTGGCCGCGCTGCGCAAACTCGACAACTGGCACGGTCCGCTCGCGCTGATCACCGACTGGGCGGTCGTGGTGCTCGCGGCACTGGCCTGCGAGGCGCTGCGGACGTGGAGCGGCTGGGCGTTCTGGCCGGTGTACCTGCTGGTGGCGCTGCCCGTCATCGGCACCCGGCAACGCGCCCTCGCGACCCTGCTGCACGAATCCGCGCACGGAATCCTCGCGAAGCACAAGCGCCTGAACACCTTCCTGGGCACCTACCCGTCCGGTTATCTGATCTTCCAGTCCTACCGGGCGTACCGCCGCAGCCACGTGCGCGACCACCACGGTTCCTTCGGCGATCCGCGGCGGGACCCGGACCTGCGCGCGCACATTTCCGCCGGCCTCTACCGGCCGCAGCGGGGCGCCGCGTTCACCTGGAAGTTCCTGATCGCCCCGTTGTTCGGCAAGCAGACCCCGGCGGTGCTCCGGGAACTGGTCGTGGCCCGGTTGTCCGGCACGAAGGAGGAAGTGCTGCGCGGCGCCGCCGTCATCGCGTACGTGGCGGGGATCTGCGGGCTGTTCGCGGTGTTCGGCATGGCCGAGGTGTTCGCGCTCTACTGGCTGGTGCCGCTGCTCGTGGTGTTCCCCGTCGTCAACTGGTACATCGAAATGCTGGAGCACTTCCCGCTCGTGGGCAGTGCCGACCTCGACGTGCGCACCACGCGGCACCGGGCGCTGGGCCGGATCTCCCGGCACTTCCTGGGAATCCACAACGAGGGCTACCACCTCGACCACCACCTGTCGCCGAAGATCCCGTACTGGAACCTGCCCGCGGCGCACCGAGCCCGCCTGCGGGACCCGGTGTTCGCGCGGGCGATCGCCGAGATCGCGCCGGTGGGCAAGGGGATCTCCTGGCAGTTCCGGGACATGGTCCACCGGGTCGACGCGGGTCAGGCGACCACCAGGCTCGGCAGGTTCACCGACCTCGACTCGATCGACGCGGCGGAGCCGAGCTCGCGGACCTGACCCTTCGTGCCACCGGACGCGCGACGTCGATCGGGCTCGGTCGGCGCCGCGCGGTCCGGTCGCGGAGCGGATCTCGCGGCGCGGCAGCCCACCGGCGCGGCTCAGCGCTCGCCGCGGCGCACCGCCCCGATGCCGGCGATGACCACCAGCGCGATCCCGGCGATCTGCAGCAGCGCCAAGTGCTGCCCCAGCAGCAGGAAACCGATGATGCAGGCGAACCCCGGCTCGAAGCTCATCAGCGTCGCGAACGACGAGGCCCGCATCCCGCGCAGCGCCTGCATCTCCAGCGCGTAGGGCAGCAGCGGCAGCAACAACGCGGCGAGCACCGAGGTCAGCAGCACCGGAACGCTGAACCCGGCGACGACGTCCCCGACTCCGAAGAACCCGGACACCACGGCGGCGACCGCCAGCGACACCGCGAGCCCCTGCAACCCGGAGAACCCGTCGCCCACGCGCTGGCTCAGCAGCACGTACCCCGCCAGGCTCGCTCCCGCGGCCAGGCCGAACCCGATCCCGGCCAGGTCCAGCGAACCCGACCACGGGCTGGTGAGCAGCACGACGCCGAGCAGCGCCAGCACCGGCCAGATCACGTCGTAGGAACGCCGCAGCCCGAACACGGCGACCGCGAACGGCCCGAGGTACTCCAAAGTGCTCGCCGTGCCCAGCGGGATGCGGTCGATCGCCTGGAAGTAGCACAACGTCATGGCCGCGCTCACGACTCCCAGCCCGGCCGCGGACAGCAGCGCCTCCCACGAGATGGAGCGGAAATCGGGCCGCACGAACAGCAGCAGGATCAGCGCAGCCAGCGCCAGCCGGGAGAACGCGGCGCCGACGGGACCGAGGCTGCCGAACATCCACGTCGAGACCGCGGCGCCGGTCTGCACCGACAGCATCGCCGCGACCGCCATCGCGGCGCAGAGCTTGACGTTCGGTCGTCGCTTCGTGAGCGGCGGAGACGCGTCCATGAGTGAGGATGAAATCACAGCGAGTAACAAACCCGCGCGACGCCCCGCCTGGAACATCCCCCACCGCTCAGCGACGACTCCCCACTCCCGCCCGGCGCCTCGAAAATCCACCGATCCCGCGAGCATCCGCGTCCGCGTTCACGCTCCGCACACCCGCGATTTCGCGAGAAATTGCGGGAGGCGGCGCGCCTCGACGAGGGCGTTTTCGCGGCTCGGGCCGGGTTATTTCGGGGTGTTGCGGGGTGGGGTTCGGAGATTTCTCGCGAAATTGCGGGAGTCGTGCACAGCGGGCGGATGCGTCCCCATGCTTCCGGGGAGGCTCGGGCGGGTGATCAGGGCTCGTGGGCGAGGCGGTGGATGCCGGGGGCCGTGGAGCGGGTCACCAGCGGGCAGCCGGTGAGGTCGGGCAGCGGGAACTCCACTCCGGGCGCGATCCGGTACGGCCGGGCCAGCACCAGGCCGCCGAGCGTTCTGCGCAGCCGGGACACCTCGGCGCGCACCGTCACCAGGTGCGTGCCGTCGCCGAAGACCGCCTCGGAGAGCTGCGCCGCCGACATGCCCGCCGGACCGGCACCGGCGAGCAGGAGCAGCAACTCCGCGTGCCGCACCGACAACGGCTGCACCCAGCGGCTCGACCCTTCGACCACCGCCCGCGGCGGCGTGGCACCCAGGTCGAGCACGAGCCGCATCCGCGGGCCGGGCGCCGGGCGCAGCAACCAGCCGCCCGGCACCGGTTCCGGAACGCAGTCGCCGACGCCGTGCACCGCGAGCGGTCTCCCCTCGCGTGGCGCGGCCACCCGGTCCGGACCGGCGAAACCGGTGGCCGCCGCGACCCAGCCGTGCTCGTCGACGACGAGCCCCGGCCCGGTCGAGCCCGCCAGCAGCGGCCCCGCGACCTGCCGCAGCGAGTCGAGCCGCCGCTCGTGCCCGCGCCACAGGCCCGCCTCGGCGAGCTTCACCGCCGTGCCGACCAGTGCCACCGTCATCGGGTGGATCGTCTCCGCCGGTCCGCTGACGTCCACGATCCCCAGCAGCTCCCCCGTTCGCGGATCGTGCAGCGGCGCGGCCGTGCAGGTCCACACGTGGTGCGCGCGCAGGAAGTGCTCGGCGGCGAACATCTGCACCGGCGCGCCCTCGGCGAGCGCGGTGCCGATCGCGTTGCCGCCGACGACCCCTTCGGACCACCGGGCGCCCTCGGCGAACCCGATGTCGTCGGCGAGGCGGCGCACCCGGCTGGCCCCTTCGCGCCACAGCACGACCCCGTCGGAGTCGGTCACGACCATCACGTGCCGGGAATCCTCGGCGATCGAGGTCAGCGCGGCGCGCAGCTCCGCCAGCACCGGACGGATCCCGGAGCGCTCCCGGCGCCGCTCCACTTCCGCGACCCCCGCCGGGTCCGGCGGAATCCGCAGGTCGGGGTCGACTCCTTGCGCTCGCGCGCGCCGCCACGACCGGGCGACCAGGCCGCGCGGCTGGACGGGTGCACGACCCCCGGAGAACAGCGCTTCGTGGACCTGCGCCAAGACCCGCGCCCGCCCGCGCGCATCGATCCCGGGCCTGATCTCGCGGACGTCCTCGTCCACAACCACCTCCCGCGTCACGCGGCGGCATGCCGGTGTGGCCCACACCATAACCACGGACGGCCCGTCGAACGGAAGACCGACGAGCCGCCGATCGGCCGCAGCGCCGACCATGCGCAGGGACGGGGCGGCCGGGAAGCGGATCAGCGGACCGAGAAACGGGAGTTCCGCTCTCCTTGCGCACCAACGAGAACCGATCACTCCACTTTAGACGGAATAATGCTCGGACGAGCCCGGTTGTGCCGGGTGTGCCGGGCGCACCCGCACGGGTGCGCACATGACGACCGACGCCTCAGGAGGGCCTCCGCATGGCGAAGATCCTGTTCGTGATGACCGCCGCCGACCACTGGACGCTGGCCGACGGCAGCGCGCATCCCACCGGCTTCTGGGCAGAGGAGGCCGTCGCGCCCTACCGCGCGTTCACCGGCGCGGGGTACGAGGTCGAGGTGGCCACGCCCGGCGGGGTCCGGCCCACCGTCGACCAGGGCAGCCTGGCAGCGGACGCCAACGGCGGGCAGGAACAGGCCGACGCCGTGGCCAACGGGCTGGCCACGTTCACCGAACTCGACCACCCGATCGAGCTGGAGAACGTCGACCTCGCCGACTACGCCGCCGTGTTCTACCCCGGCGGGCACGGCCCGATGGAGGACCTGGCGGTCGACGCCACCTCCGGCCGGTTGCTGGCCGAAGCCCTCGACTCCGGCAAGCCGCTGGGCGTCGTCTGCCACGCACCGGCCGCGCTGCTGGCCACCGAGCAGGGCGGGAGCTCGCCGTTCGCGGGTTACCGGCTCACCGCGTTCACCAACGCCGAGGAGCAGCAGGCCGGCTTGGCGGCGAAGGCGAAGTGGCTGTTGCAGGACCGCCTCGTCGCGCTCGGCGCGGACTTCCAGGAGGGCGCGCCGTGGGAGCCGCACGTGATCGTCGACCGCAACCTGTTCACCGGCCAGAACCCGGCCTCCTCCGCGCCGCTGGCGGATCAGATCGTGAAGTCCTTGGCCGCCGCGTAGCGGCAGCGGTACCTCGGCGTTCCTCCCCCGGCGGGGATCGATTCCGCTCCACCACAGGTGGAATCGCGTCCCGCCTGGGAGGAACGCCGGGAATCCGCCGCGGGTCGGCCTCTCGACGTCGGCCGGGCGCTCCAAGACAGCCGCCGTGAACCGCGGCCGAAGAATTATCAGCATGTGACAACGCCGGTTCTCCGGTGACCGCGAGGCCGTCATCATGCAGTCGTTGCCAGCAGGCCCGCGAGGGCCGACGATCGCCCAGGAGTGCACCGTGATCTTCATCGTCGTCAAGTTCACCGTCCGCCCGGACCGCGCCGAGCAGTGGCTCTCGCTGGTCGACGACTTCACCCAGGCGACCCGGCGGGAACCGGGCAACCTGTTCTTCGACTGGGCCCGCAGCGTCGAGGACCCGAACGTCTTCGTGCTCACCGAAGGCTTCGCCTCCCAGGAAGCCGGCGTCGAGCACGTCCAGTCCGAGCACTTCAAGGCCGGAACGGAACTGATGTCCGAACTGGTCACCACGACACCGGACATCATCAACGTCGAAGCGCCCGGCGACGGCTGGTCCAAGATGGGCGAGGTCACGCCGAAGGGCGCGTGACGACGGCGGTCGTGTCCGGCGGGATTGGGGTTTCGCCTACTTTTTCCCCGATAGGAATGGGGTTGCGACCCGGCGGGCTGCGCCAGCGGACCGCCGGCATCACCGCCGTGAGGAGACCCCAATGGCGCGCCCCGCTGGAACGGGCTTGCTGCGCAAGCCGGACACGACGCTGCCGCACCGCCTGGAGCGCTCGGCGCGCACCGAGCAGGGCGCGCTGCACCCCACCGAGGACCTGCTGGCCTGGATCGAGGAGCGCAACGCGGCGCAACTGCACGACGTGCGGCGCATCCCGTTCGCGGAGCTGGACAAGTGGCGGTTCGACGACGCCACCGGCGACCTCGGCCACGCCAGCGGCAAGTTCTTCAGCATCCAAGGGCTGCGGGTGCACAGCGACTACGGCCCGGTGCGCACCTGGACGCAGCCGATCATCAACCAGCCCGAGATCGGCATCCTCGGCATCCTGATGCGCGAGATCGACGGCGTGCTGCACTGCCTGATACAGGCCAAGACCGAACCGGGCAACGTCAACGGCGTGCAGCTGTCCCCGACGGTGCAGGCCACCCGCAGCAACTACACGCGGGTGCACGAGGGCAACCCGGTGCCGTACCTGGAGCACTTCCGCGACGCCGACGCCCAGCACGTGCTCAGCGACGTCCTGCAGTCCGAACAGGGCTCCTGGTTCTTCCGCAAGCGCAACCGCAACATGATCGTCGAAGTGCACGGCCCCGTCGCCGAGCACGAGGACTTCCGCTGGGTCACGCTCGGGCAGCTGCACCGGCTGCTGGCCGTGGACAACCTGGTGAACATGGACTCCCGCACCGTGCTGTCCTGCATGCCCGGCGGTTTCGAAGGCGCCGCCGAGGAACCCACCGGCGTGTCCGAATCGCTGGAGCGGTCCCGCGATCCGCTCTCCGGCACCCTGCACACCACCGCCGAAGTCCGCAGCTGGATCACCGCGCAGCAGTCCGAGCACGTGGTGCGCACCGACCTCATCCCGCTCAACGCGGTGCGGCGGTGGCGGCGCGGCACGCACGACATCCACCACGAGCTCGGCACCTTCTTCAACGTCGTCGCCGTCGACGTGCGCAGCAACAGCCGCGAAGTGGGCGGCTGGACGCAACCGCTGCTGCGGCCCTACGGCACCGGGATGGTCGCGGTGCTCGTCAAGCGCGTCGACGGCGTGCTGCACGCGCTGATGAACGCGCGCGTCGAACCGGGCTACCTCGACGTGGTGGAACTGGCACCGACCGTGCAGTGCACGCCCGAGAACTACGCCGGACTGGGCGTGGAGTACCGGCCGCCGTTCCTGGACCTGGTGCTCGACCGCCATCCTGAGCAGGTGCTGTTCGACACCGAGCTCTCCGAAGAGGGCGGGCGCTTCCACGAGGCCCGCAACCGGTACCAGATCATCGAAGTCGACGCGGACTTCCCCGACGCCGACCTGCCCGACTACCGCTGGCTGACGCTGCACCAGCTCACCGAGCTGCTCAAGCACAGCCACTACGTCAACGTGCAGGCCCGCAGCCTCATCGCCTGCCTGCGGGGCCTGCGGTGAGCGGGCCGGTGCGGCTGGGCGTGCTGGGCTGCTCGGCCATCGCGCGGCGCCGCACGCTGCCCGCCGTCGCCGACATCCCGGAGCTGACGACGGCCGCCGTGGCCAGCAGGGACGCGGCGAAGGCCGCGGAGTTCGCCGTCGCGTTCGGCGGCACGCCCACCGGTTACGACGAACTCATCGCCGACCCGGAGATCGACGCGATCTACCTGTCGCTGCCGACGGCGCTGCACCACGAGTGGACGGCGCGGGCGCTGCGCGCCGGCAAGCACGTGCTGTGCGAGAAGCCGCTCACCGACGACGCCGCCCGCACCCGCGAGCTGACCGGGCTCGCGCGGGAGAAGGGCTTGGTGCTGCGGGAGAACTTCGCGTTCCTGCACCACCCGCAGCACGTCCGGGTCGCCGAACTCGTCGCCGGCGGCCGGATCGGTGCGCTGCGGACGTTCACCGCGACGTTCGGCATCCCGCCGCTGCCCGCCGCGGACATCCGCTACGACCGGGCGCTCGGCGGCGGCTCGCTGCTCGACGTCGGCGTGTACCCGCTGCGGGCGGCGCAGCTGCTGCTCGGGCCGGGCCTGGCGGTGGCGGGCGCGACGCTGCGCAGCGACGAGGAGTTCGGCGTGGACCTGGCCGGGCACGTGCTGCTGGTGTCGCCGGAGGGCGTGTTCGCGGACCTGGAGTTCGGCTTCCAGCACACCTACCGGTCGCGCTACGGCCTGTGGGGTTCGGCGGCGGCGCTGAGCCTGGACCGCGCGTTCACCCCGCCCGCCGAGCACCGCCCGGTGCTGCGCATCGACGAGCAGGACCACGCCGAGGAGCTCACGCTCGGCGCCTCCCACCAGTTCCGCACGTCGCTCGCCGCGTTCGCCGGTGCCGTGCTGGACCGCGGCCCGGACGAACCGGCCTGGCTCGACGCCGCCGACGAGACCGCCCGGCTGATCACCGAGGTCCGCGAGCGGGCCGTGCGGGTGCGCGGCTGATGGAGATCGTCGGCAACGGGTTCCTGGCCCGCCACTTCGCCGCGCACTTCGGCGACGCGCACCCCGACGTCACGGTGATCGCGGCCGGGGTGTCGACGACGGCCGCCGCCGACATCGCCGCGTTCGACCGGGAAGCCGACCTCGTCGGCGACGTGCTGCGCCGCTGCCGCCGGGACGGGCGGCGCGCGGTGCTGCTGTCGACCTCGTCGGCCGCGCTCTACGGCTCGGACGGGGTGCCGGGCGTGGAGGACGGGCCGGTGTTCCCGATCAACGCCTACGGCAGGCACAAGCTCGCGCTGGAGCGCGTCTGCGAGCTCTCCGGTGCCCGGTACCTGGTGCTGCGGCTGACGCACCTGGTCGGGGACGGGCAGCAGCCGGAGCAGCTGCTGCCCACGCTGGCGCGCGGCGTGCTCGCCGGTGCCGTGACGGTGCACCCGGACGCCCACCGGGACCTGCTCGACGTGCGCCACGTCCCGCCGGTGCTCGACGCGCTGTGCGCGCGGGAGGTGCACGGCGAGGTGGTGAACGTGGCCTCCGGTGCGCCGATCGCCGTGCCGGACATCGTGGACGGTTTGCAGCGGCGGCTCGGCGTGGAGGCCGAACGGCGGCTCGTGCAGCGCCCGCCGCAGCTCACGCGGGTGAGCCTCGCGAAGCTGCACCGCCTGGTCCCGGAGTTCGCCGGGCACGACTTCGGCCCCGCCTACCTGGACGACCTGCTGGACCGCTACTTCGACTCCTACGCGACCGCCCGCGCCTGAGCTCGCGCCGGGATCTCCCGCGTTCGGCGTCGAGACCGCCTTCGGCTCGCCGATACCCCCGCACGACCCGGCCCCGCGATTTCGCGAGAGTTCGAACGGGACCGGCGTGTCGGACACCCCTTGTGGACAACCGTTCCGGCTGCGCGCAAGGGGTGGTTCGGATATCGGGCGTGGGTTTCGCCTCGTTCCGGTGGTTCGATTCCTCGCGAGATCGCGGAAATCATCCACACCGCGACACGGGTCAGGGCAGCAGGTTCTGGAGGGTCGTGACGACGTCGGCGGGGGTGGGGAGTTCGGCCGAGGCCGTGGCGAGTTCGGTGGCGGCCTTGGCGAACGCGGGCTCCGAGATGAGGCGGTCCAGCGCGGCGGTGATGCCGTCGGTGCCGGCCTCCCAGTTCACGACGTCCAGGCCCGCGCCGGCCTCGGTGACCCGGCGGGCCATCACCGTCTGGTCGAAGCCGCAGGGCAGCGACAGCTGCGGCACCCCGGCCACCAGCGAGGTCATGGTCACTCCCCCGCCGCCGTAGTGCACCACCGCGTCGCAACCGGGCAGCACCAGGCTCAGCGGCACGTCGTTGCGCACGTGCACCGAATCGGGCAGCGGCCCGCAGTCCTGCGCGTCGGCGGGCGAGGACAGCAGCAGCACCTCGCACCCCAGCGCCGTGGCGGCCTGCACGACCTGCGGCATCTTGTTCACCGTCGGGCCGAAGGTGCGCGTCGCCGAGCGGCCCCACACCACGCACACCCGAGGGCGGTCGGTGCGCGGCGGCAGGTCCAGCGGCGCCCCGCCCGGACCGTTGTACGGGATGTAGCGCGCCGGGATGCGCTGCTCGCCGTTGTTCGGGCGGACCGGGTCAGGGCACGGGTCCAGCACGTGGTCGATGTGGTGGAAACCCATCTCGCCGACGCCGTAGCGGGCGAACGCGCCGCTGGTGTCGACCGGTACCGCGGGCTGCGCCTCGGGGCCGCCGCCGACGGGGCTGTAGGCGTCGCCGGTGCCCACCGGTCCCCACAGCTGGAGCACGTCGGGCACGCCGGTCACCTTCGCGACCAGCGGGCCTTCCAGGCTCATCATGTCGTGCACCACGAGTTCCGGCTTCCAGTCGCGGGCGTAGGCCACGGCGGCGTCGGTGCTGCGGGTGGCGCGCTGCAGCAGCGTGGGCCGCAGTCGTTCGTGCCACGCGCCGAAGTCGAAGTTCGCGAGGTCCAGCGGCTCCCCCGTCTCGGGGTGCAGCGGCGGCTCCGGGTACGGCCAGTTCCCCTGGTAGGCGCCGATCAGGTTGATCATGCGCGCACCGAGCAGCAGGTCGATGCCCTCCAGCACCGGCACCGGCGTCAGCCCGGCCCGCGTCACCGCGTCCACATCGGACTCCGCGCACAGCACGCGGACGTCGTGCCCGGCGGCGCGCAGCGCCCAGCCGAGCGGCACCATCGGGAAGTAGTGCCCGGGCCACGAGGACACCGCGAACAACACTCGCATGGGCCGCTTCCTTCGCTCGGCGGACGACGTCGAAGACCACGCTACGACCGCGGCGAGTGGGGTGATCCCTAGTGTTGCGCGTCGTTTCGCAACTCCGGCGCACGGCGCTACAGTCGGGGAAATCCGCCTCGTCCGGCGCGATCCGCCGAGTTCGCCCCGGAAGCTAGTCTTCGCACGAGTGTTTTGTTGTTACGAGGCGTTGGTGCCCCCGCTGATCCGTGCCGCATGCTCGGCCCGCGGCTCCGGGGGAATCGTGGCCACAGCTGGACGGTCCCCAGGACACACGACGACCCAGTTGTGGGGGATTCATCCATGACCGCGCTGACAACGGTCCCCGATGGCCGGCCCGCCCGCGGCGGCCACGACTCCGACGCACCGATGATCGAGGCGATCGGAGTCGGCAAGTCCTTCGGTTCGGTACCCGCGCTGGAGTCGGTGACTCTGGCCGTGCCGAAGGGTTCCGTGCTCGGCTTGCTCGGGCACAACGGTGCGGGCAAGACGACGCTGGTGAACATCCTGACCGCCATGGTGCCGGCCACGTCCGGCGTGGCGCGGGTGGCGGGGTTCGACGTCTCGGCCCAGCCCAAGGAGGTGCGCAAGCGCATCGGCCTCACCGGGCAGTTCGCCTCCGTCGACGAGGAGATGACCGGCCGGGACAACCTGATCATGCTGGCCAGGTTGCTCGGCGCCGACGGGAGCCGGGCCCGCAAGCGAGCGGGTGAGCTGCTGGAGGCGTTCGACCTCACCGGGTCCGCGCACCGGCGGGCGCGCACCTACTCGGGCGGTATGCGGCGGCGGCTGGACCTGGCGGCCTGCCTCGTCGGAAACCCCGAAGTGATCTTCTTGGACGAGCCGACGACCGGGCTGGACCCGTCGAGCCGGATCGCCATGTGGAGCATCGTGGAACGCCTCGTCGACGAGGGCACCACGGTACTGCTGACCACCCAGTACCTCGACGAGGCCGACCGGCTGGCCGACACGATCACCGTGCTCTCGGCCGGGAACGTCGTGGCGTCCGGTTCGGCCGCGGAGCTCAAGGCCCAGGTCGGGCAGCGCACGGTGACGGTGGTGGTGGAGCCCGGCACCGACCCGGAAGCCGGGTGCGCGGCGCTGCGCCGGGCCGGGATGCAACCGTCGGTCGGCAAGGACGGCACCGCGATCGTCACGCCGATCGAGGCGTCGCGGGACACGGCCACGGTGATCCGCGTGCTCGACGACGCGGGGATCGAAGCCGCCGAACTCGCCTTCGGCGAACCGACGCTCGACGACGTGTACCTCGCGCTCGCCCGCCACTCGAAGGGTTCCTGAGCCCGTCCCGCGCGCCTCCTCGAACTCACCGACCACAGTGGAGCGAGCATGACCACCACGTTGCCGTTGAACACGGGCAGCACGAACCTGGCGCCGCGCTGGAACGGGAGTTCCGCGGTGACGCAGATCGTCGTGCTCACCGCCCGATCGCTGCGCTCGTTCATCACCGACCCCGGCCTCGTGCTGGTCGGGTTGATCCAGCCGGTGATGACGCTGTTCGTGTTCACCCAGATCTTCACCAACTTCGCGCTCGCCGCGGACCTGCCCGCGGGCACCGAGTACCTGGACTTCCTGATGCCGGCGGTGCTGGTGAACCACGTCGTGCAGACCTCATCGCAGACCGGCATCGGCCTGGTGGAGGACCTGCGCAACGGCATCGTCGCGCGGCTGCGCTCGCTGCCGATCATGCCGAGTTCGCTGCTGCTGGCGCGCAGCACCTCGGACCTGGTGCGCAGCGCGTTGCAGGTGCTGCTGATCCTGGTGCTGGCGGTGACCGTGCTGGGTTACTCGCCGCAGGGCGGCATCGCCGGGATGGTGCTGTCCTCGCTGCTCACCCTCGGCGTGGGCAGCGCGCTGAGCTGGGCGTTCCTCGCGATGGGCGCGTGCCTGCGGCGCACCGAGCCGATGCAGAACATCAGCATCCTGGTGATGGTGCCGCTGATGTTCATCTCCAGCGCGTTCGTGCCGATCGCGGAACTGCCCGACTGGCTGGAGTTCATCGCGCGCATCAACCCGCTCACCTACGCCGTGGACGCCTCCCGCGCGGTCGCGCTCGGCTTGGACGGCACCCACCTCGTCGGCCCGTCGTTGCTGGTGAGCGCCCTGGTGGCGTTGGTGAGCGCGGTGGTCGCGGTCCGCGGCTTCCGCCGCCCGCTGTAACCTCGCCCCCCGCTCGAAGGCCTGCCGCGTTCTCGCGCGGCAGGCCTTCCGTCGTCGGTGGAGGCGGTTTCGCCGCTGCGACGGGACGTCGCGGATCGAGCCGGGACACTCCGCCGTGTTCCACCGGCAGTTCTTCCGCCGTCTCCGCCTGCAGTGCGGATCGTCCGGATGCTCGCGGCGGTGCAGGACGTCGCCCGCGCACCTCGGCCGGGCGAGATCGCTCGCGGCCCACCATCGGACATCATCTTTCGTCGGAGGGAGCCACGCTCGTCCGGGCACTTCACCCTGATGTACGACGACCAAAGACGGCAGGGGTTTCGCCGGGTTCGCGGTAGTTTCGGCGCACAGGGACTTTTCAGGGCCACGCCGAGGGGAAGCAGATGCCCGAGACCGCCTCACCCGCGGCGATCCCGACGGCGGTGAAGATCGCCAGGGTCGTCCTCCTGATCCAGGGCGCGTTGATCGCGCTCGGGTCCGTAGTCCTCGTCGTCGACGCGGTTTCGGCTTGGGAGCACGGGCAGGACGTCGGCTTCCTCGACTACCTCGTGCTGATCCTCAGTCCGGCGCAGGCCCTCGCGCTGCTGTGGTGCGGGGTGCGGATCAGGAGCAGCACGGCGCGCACGCTCGCCGTGGTGGTGCAGTCGATCGCACTGGTCGCCGTGCTGCTGGCGCTGGTCACCACGGGCGCCCTCGCGCTGATCGGCATCGTGGTGCCCGCGTGCGTGATCATGCTGCTGACCCGGCCCGACGTCCGGGAGTGGTACGAGGCGGAAACCCCTGGCCGGTTCCCCGAACAGCGGGACCACCTGTCCTGAACCTCGCTTTTCCGCTGGTGGAGCGGGAATCCGCCGCCGAGTCGCACTCATCGTCCACGATGGACTGATCATGTCGAGTGATATCACTGATCATCGGCAACGGCGGGTGGCACCCGGAACGGCGGGGCACTCGCCGTTCCGGGTGCCGGTCTTCACGACAGCCCGAGCTCGTTGTCGAGCATGTCGAACATGTCGTCGTCGGTGGCCTCGTCGAAGCTGAACTCCGCTTCGTCGTCCTGCCCGGTGCGCAGCGCGGTCCACTTGGTGCGCAGCACTTCGAGGCGACCCGTGACCTGGTCGTGCAGCTCCGCGTCGACCTCCATGCCCTCGAACGACCGCTGCAACCGGTCCAGCTCGGCCAGCAGCGCGGCCGGGCCGTCCTGCTCCGGCACCAGTTCGCCGAGCAGGTGCTCGACGAGCTCCGCCGGAGTCGGGTAGTCGAACAGCAGCGTCGCCGGGAGTCGCAGTCCGGTGGCCGTGCCCATCCGGTTGCGGTACTCGACGGCGGTCAGCGAGTCGAACCCGAGGCCCTTGAACTCGCTGTCCGCGTTGATGCCGCCGGTGTCGGCGTGGCCGAGCACCTGGGCCGCCTGGCCGCGCACCACCTCCAGCAGGGTGTCGCGGCGTTGCGGCCCGGACTGCTCGGCGAGCCGGGTCGCGAGGTCTCCCCCGCCGGCCGCCGCGGACACCCGGCGAGCGGGAGTCCGCACGAGTCCGCGCAGCAGCGGCGCGAGCTCGTCCCGCGCGCGCAACGCGGGCAGGTCGAGCCGCACCGGTGCCAGCACCGGCTCGTCGGAGGCCAGCGCCGCATCGAACAGAGCGAGGCCGAGTTCTTCGCTCAGCGGCGGCATTCCGGAGCGAGTGATGCGCTCCGCCTCCTGCTCGGTGAGCTCACCGGCCATGCCGCCGGAGTTCCACGCCCCCCACGCCAGCGACAGCGCGGGCAGGCCGTGCGCCCGGCGGTGCCGGGCCAGCGCGTCGACGTAGGAGTTCGCCGCCGCGTAGTTGCCCTGACCCGCGGCTCCGAACACCCCGGCCACCGAGGAGAACAGCACGAACGCGTCGAGCTCCAGGTCCGCGGTGGCTTCGTGCAGGTTCCACGCGGCGTCGACCTTGGGCCGCAGCACCGCCGAGACCCGGTCCGCGTCGAGCGAGCCGAGCACGCCGTCGTCGAGCACTCCCGCCGCGTGCAGCACGGCGCGCAGCGGACGCTCGGCGGGAATCCGGCCGAGCAGGCCGGACAGCGACTCCCGGTCCGCGACGTCGCAGGCGACGACGTGGGCTTCGGCGCCGAGTTCGCCCAGTTCCGCCACGAGTTCGGCTGCTCCGGGGGCGTCCGGCCCGCGTCGGCCGGCCAGCAGCAGGTGCCGCGCTCCGCGTCCGGCGAGGTGGCGGGCGAGCAGGCCGCCCAGCCCGCCGGTGCCACCGGTGATGAGCACCGTGCCCTCGGCGTCCCAGCTGACGGGCTCCGCCGCGTCCGCCCTCGCCAGGCGCGGCACCCTCGGTTCACCGTCCACGATGGACACGTGCGGTTCGTCGACGGCGAGCGCCCGCAGCAGGGCGTCGGCCGTGAGCTCACCGGCGCCGAGTTCGAGCAGCCCGAACCGGCCGGGGTGCTCGGTCGCGGCGGTGCGCACCAGCCCGGCCGCGGCGGACGCGGCCAGGTCGCCGTGCTCGCGGGTGACGAACACCAAGTCGGCGTCGCGGTCGGCCGTCGCCCAGGACTGGGCCAGCCCCAGCACGTGGTGGGTGAGCGCGTGGGCGTCCTGCGGGTTCTCCCCGCCGTCGAGCGAGCACAACACCGTCGTGGCCGAGTCCGGCACGGACGTGAGGTCCGCGTGCACTTCGGGGACCGCGCCGGTCTGCTTGAACAGGTCGGCGAGCCCGAACGGGTCGGTGCCGACCAGGACCGGCACCGCACCGATCTCACCGGCGGGCGCGGGCGTCCGGTCGAGGCGGAACAACGCGTCCCGCCCGATCGCCCGGGTGCCCGCGGGGCTCGCGGCGCGGGTGCGCAGGCCTTCCACGGTGGCGACCGGTGCTCCGGTGCCGTCGGCCACGGCCAGCGCCAAGGTGTCGGCACCGGTGCGGGTCAACCGCACGCGCAGCGCACTCGCCCCGGCCGCGTGCAGCGACACCCCTTCCCAGGCGAACGGGACCGCCCCGTCCGAACCCGAGCCGGTGAGCAGCGCCGCGTGCAGCGCCGAGTCGAGCAGTGCGGGGTGCAGGCCGTAGGCCGCCGCGTCCACGTCGGCGGGCAGCGCGACCTCCGCGTACGTGGTGTCCCCGGAGCGCCAGGCGGCGCGCAGGCCCTGGAACACCGGGCCGTAGTCGAAGCCGAGGTCGGCGAAGTGCTCGTAGCAGCCCTCGACGTCGACGGGTTCGGCATCGGCGGGCGGCCAGGCGCCGACCTCGGCGGGGGCACCGCCGGTGCCGAGCACGCCGGTGGCGTGCAGCTGCCAGCCGTCCTCGCCGTCCGGGCGGGAGTGCACGGTCAGCGTGCGCCGCCCGGTGTCGTCCGGGGCCGCCGCCGAGACCTGCACCTGCACGCCGCCGTGCTCGGGCAGCAGCAGCGGAGCGGCCAAGGTGAGTTCGTCGACCCGGTCGCAGCCCGTCTCGTCCCCGGCCCGCAGCGCCAGTTCCAGCAACGCCGTTCCCGGCACCAGCACCGCGCCGGACACGGCGTGCTCGGCCAGCCACGGGTGGGTGCGGCGGGAGAGCCTGCTGGTGAACAGCGTCGCGTCGGTGTCGGCGAGTTCGACGGCGGCGCCGAGCAGCGGGTGCCCGGCCTCGCGCATCCCCGCCGCGCTGACGTCGCCCGCCCG
This sequence comes from Saccharopolyspora sp. NPDC002578, assembly GCF_053592695.1. Lineage (NCBI taxonomy): Bacteria > Bacillati > Actinomycetota > Actinomycetes > Pseudonocardiales > Pseudonocardiaceae > Saccharopolyspora > Saccharopolyspora sp. NPDC002578. The sequence goes on from NZ_JBSFWJ010000024.1 coordinate 42,347, forward strand.
CACCGGCGGGGTGGCGGGCCAGAACTCCTGGCGCTGGAACGGGTACGTGGGCACGTCGACGCGACGGGCACCGGGGAACACCGCGGGCCAATCGAGCCGGACGCCCCGCACGTGCAGCCGGGCCAGCGCGGTCAGCGCCGCCGACTCCTCCGGACGTCCCTTGCGCAGGGAGGGGATCAACTCGGCGTCCTCGGGGACGCTGTCGCGCGCGAGCGCGCTGAGCACCCCGTCCGGGCCGAGTTCGAGGAACGTGCGCACTCCCCGCCCGGTCAGCTCCCGCATCCCGTCGGCGAACCGCACGGCGTGGCGCACGTGCGCCACCCAGTGCTCGGCGCCGGGTTCGGCCAGTTCCGACCCGGTGGCCGTGGAGATGATCGGGATCTCCGGCGCGGAGTACGTCACTTCCCCTGCCACGGCGCGGAATTCGTCGAGCATCGGGTCCATCAGCGGCGAGTGGAACGCGTGCGAGACGCGCAGCGCGGTGACCTTCCGGCCGAGTTCGCGGAAGTGCGCCGCCACCTGCTCCACGGCGTCGGCGGCGCCGGAGACGACGACCGCTTCGGGACCGTTCACCGCGGCGACGCCGAGCTCCGCCTCCCTGCCGGTCAGCAGCGGCGCCACCTCGTCCTCGGCGGCCTGCACCGACGTCATGGCGCCACCGGCGGGCAGCGCCTGCATCAGCCTGCCGCGCGCGGCCACCAGCTTCGCCGCGTCGCCGAGGGTGAGCACCCCGGCCACGTGCGCGGCGGTGAGCTCGCCGATGGAGTGCCCGGCGAGGTGGTCCGGGCGCACGCCCCAGGACTCGACGAGGCGGTACAGCGCGACCTCGACGGCGAACAGCGCGGGCTGCGCGTAGCCGGTCTGGTCGAGCAGCGCCGCCTCGGCGGTGTCCGGTTCGGCGAACACGAGCTCGCGCAGCGGCCGGTCCAGGTGCTCGTCCAGCGCGGCGAACGCGGCGTCGAGGGCGGCGGCGAACACCGGGAACCGGGCGTGCAGCTCCCGGCCCATGCCGGCGCGCTGGGCGCCTTGGCCGGTGAACAGCACGCCGAGACCGCCGTGGGCGACCTGGCCTTCGACCAGCGCGCCGTCCGGCAGCGCCGAGGCGAGCGCGGTCAGCGAGCGCGCGGCGCTCGCCGGGTCCTCGGCGAGGACCACGGCCCTGCGGTCGAATCCGGTGCGTCCGGCGGCCAGCGAGAACCCGACGTCGGCGAGCGGCGCGGCGCCGCCCTCGATGCGGGCCGCCAGCCGCGCGGCCTGATCGCGCAGCGCCTCCGGCATCTTCGCCGACAGCACCAGCGGCACCACCGCGGCGGGCGTTTCCCGTTGCGGCGCGGGTGCTTCCGGTTCCTGTTCGAGGATGGTGTGCACGTTGGTGCCGCTGATCCCGAACGAGGACACCGCGGCGCGGCGCACCCGTCCCGTCTCGGGCCAGGCCGCGGGCTCGGACAGCAGCGCGACCGCACCGGCGGACCAGTCCACTTCGGACGACGGGGTGGCGGAGTGCAGGGTGCGGGGGACGGTGCCGTGGCGCATGGCCTGCACCATCTTGATGACGCCCGCGACACCGGCGGCGGCCTGCGTGTGGCCGAGGTTCGACTTCACCGAACCCAGCAGCAACGGCTCCTCCCGGTCCTGGCCGTAGGTCGCCAGCAGCGCCTGGGCTTCGATCGGGTCGCCGAGCCTGGTGCCGGTGCCGTGCGCCTCGACCACGTCCACGTCCTGAGTGGACAGACCACCGCTGGCGAGCGCCTGGCGGATGACCCGCTGCTGCGAGGGACCGTTCGGCGCCGTCAGGCCGTTCGACGCGCCGTCCTGGTTCACCGCGCTCCCGCGCAGCACGGCGAGGATCTCGCGACCCTCGCGCAGCGCGTCGGAGCGCCGCTGCAGCACCAGCATCCCGACGCCCTCGGACCAGCCGACGCCGTCGGCCGAGTCGGAGAACGCCTTGCAGCGGCCGTCGGCGGCGATGCCGCGCTGGCGGGAGAACTCGACGAACGCCGCCGGGGTCGCCATCACCGTGACGCCACCGGCCACCGCCAGCGAGCACTCGCCGGAGCGCAGCGCCTGCGCCGCCCAGTGCATCGCCACCAGCGACGACGAGCACGCCGTGTCCACCGTGACCGCCGGGCCCTCGAAACCGAACGTGTAGGACACCCGGCCCGAGGCGATGCTGCCCGCGCTGCCGTGGCCCTGGTAGCCCTCGTGCTCGGAACCGATCAGCGTGTCGCTGTAGTCGTTGTACATGACCCCGGCGAACACGCCGGTCTGGCTGCCGCGCAGCGCGGCCGGGTCGATCCCGGCGCGTTCGATGGCCTCCCAGGTGGATTCCAGCAGCAGCCGCTGCTGCGGGTCGGTGGTCAGGGCCTCGCGGGGGCTCATGCCGAAGAACGCCGGGTCGAATTCCGCCGCGTCGTGCAGGAAACCGCCGCGCCGGGTGGTCGAGGTGCCCGGCGCGTCCGGGTCCGGATCGTAGAGCGCGTCCAGGTCCCAACCGCGGTTGTCCGGGAAGCCGGTGATCGCGTCACCGCCCTCGGACACCAATCGCCACAGGTCCTCCGGCGAGGACACCCCACCGGGATACCGGCAGGCCATGCCGACGATCACGATCGGGTCGTCGTCGGCGGCGCGCACGACCTGCTGCGGCACGACCGCCGCCGGCTGCTCCCCCACCAGTTCGGCGAGCAGGTGCGCGGACAGCGCCTCGGCCGTCGGGTGGTCGAACACGAGCGTGGCGGGCAGCCGCAGGCCCGTCTCGGAGTTGAGCCGGTTGCGCAGTTCCACCGCCGTCAGCGAGTCGAAACCGAGGTCCTGGAAGGCGACCTGCGGATCGACCTCGGCGGTGCCGGTGTGGCCGAGCACCCCGGCCACCTGGCCGCGCACCAGTTCCAGCACGAGCTCGTGGCGCTTCGCGGCGTCCAGCCCCGCCAGCCGCTGCCCGAGGCCGCCGGTGGCGGCGCGGGAGGCGACGGCGCGGGACGCCGGAGTCCGGACCAGGCCGCGCAGCAGCTCCGGCACCTGGCCCTGGCCGCGCAGCACCGCGAAGTCGAACCGCACCGGGAACAGCACCGCCGGCCCGGACGTCGTCGCCGAGTCGAACAGGGCGAGGCCCTGCTCGTGGGTCAGCGGCGGCATCCCGGAACGGGCCAGCCTGCGCCGGTCCGCGTCGGTGAGGGTGCCGGTCATGCCGCCGGACTCCACCCACGGGCCCCACGCCAGCGACGAGCCTGGCAGGCCCGCCGCCCTGCGGTGCCGGGCGAGCGCGTCGAGGAAGGCGTTCGCCGTCGCGTAGTTGCTCTGCCCGGCCGCGCCGAAGGTGCCCGCCAGCGAGGAGAACAGCACGAACGCGCTCACGTCCCCGCACAGCTCGTGCAGGTTCCAGGCCGCGTCGACCTTCGGCCGCAGCACCGCGTCGAAGCGCTCCGGGGTGAGCGAGTCGAGCACGCCGTCGTCGAGCACCCCGGCCGTGTGCACCACGGATCCGATCTCGTAGCGCGACAGCAGCTCCGCCACCGCGGCCCGGTCGGCGACGTCGCAGGCCACGACCTGGACGTCGGCACCGAGCGCGGTCAGGTCCTCGACGAGACCGGGAGCTCCGGGCGCGCCGGGTCCGGAGCGGCTGACCAGCAGCAGCTCGCGCACGTCGTGCACGTCGACCAGGTGCCGCGCGACGGCGCCGCCGAGCCCACCGGTGCCGCCGGTGATCAGGACCCGGCCGGTCCAGCGCACGTCCTGCTCGGCCGCCGCGGACGCGCGGGCGAGGCGGCCCGCGTAGCGGACCCCGGCGCGCACGACGCGGGGTTCGGCGGACCACTCGGTCGCGGCCGGCAGGGAGGCCGGCTCGTCGTCGACGTCGATCAGGCCGAACGTCGCGGGGCTCTCGACCTGCGCGGCCCGGATGAGACCCCAGGCCGATGCGGCGGCGAGGTCGCGCACGTCCTCGTCGTCGCGGGCGACGGCGTGGCGGGTGACGAACACCAGGCGCGAGGCGTGCAGGCGGGAATCCCGCTGCCACTGCCCCACCAGGTCCAGCACCCGCGTCGCCAGCTCGTGCACCGCGCCCGCGACGTCGTCGAAGCGGCCGCCGATCGGGGCCAGCACGACGTCGGGAACGTCGTCCAGCGAAGCCAGATCCGGCACCTCGGTCGCCGGGGTACCGGCGGCCCGCAGCTGCGCGGCGAACTCCTCGGACCGCAGCACCACCACCGAATCCGCGGGGGAACCGGCGGGTTCCGCCTCGGACCAGTCGAGCCGGTAGAGCGAGTCCCGTTCCGCGCGGGCCGCCTGCTCCGGCGACACCGCCCGCAGCAGCAGCGACTCCACCGACACCACCGGCGCACCGGCCGGGTCGGTGGCCGCGATCGACACCTCGTCCGGTCCGGTGCGGCTGATCCGCACGCGCAGCGCGGTCGCACCGGTGGCGTGCAGCGACAGGCCCTGCCAGGTGAACGGCAGCGCGCCCTCGGACAGCCCGCCGAGCAGCGCCGCGGCCTGCACCCCGGCGTCGAGCAGCGCCGGGTGCAGCCCGAAACCGGCCACGTCGGTCTCCGCGGGCAGCTCCACCTCGGCGAACACCTCGTCGCCGGAGCGCCACGCCGCGCGCAGGCCCTGGAACAGCGGGCCGTAGGCGAAGCCCGCGTCCGCGAGCCGCTCGTAGGTCCCGTCCAGGTCGAGCGCCGGGGCCGCCGGTGGCCACGCCGCGCCGTCGAACTCGGCGGTGCGCGCACCCCTGCCCAGCACCCCGGCGGCGTGCCGGGTCCAGTCGCGGCCCTCGGCGTCCGGCCGGGAGTAGACCTCCACGCGGCGCCGCCCGGACTCCGCCGGGCCGACCCACACCTGGACGCGTACGGCCTCCTGCTCCGGCAGCACCAGCGGCGCGGCGAGCGTGAGCTCCTCGATGCGGTCGCAGCCCGCCTCGTCCCCGGCACGCAGCGCCAGTTCGGCGAAGGCGGTGCCCGGCACGATCACCGCGCCCCGCACCGCGTGCTCGGCCAGCCACGGGTGGGTGCGGGTGGAGATCCTGCTGGTGAACAGGAATCCGTCCTCGTCGGCGCGTTCCACCGCCGCGCCCAGCAGCGGGTGCCCGGCGGCGCTCAGGCCCGCGGCCCGCACGTCGCCCGCAGCGCCCGCGGCGGGCTCGGGCCAGAACCGGCGGTGCTGGAAGGCGTAGGTCGGCAGGTCGACGCGCCGAGCGCCGGGCAGCAGCGCCGCCCAGTCCAGTTCGACGCCGCGCACGTGCAGCCGGGCCAGCGCGGTCAGCGCCGTCTCGTCCCCGGGGCGGTCCTTGCGGGCCAGCGGGACGGCGACGGCCGCCGCGTCCAGCGAGTTCTGGGCGAGCGCGGCCAGCGACCCGTCCGGGCCGATGTCCAGGAACGTGGTGGCGCCCAGCCTCGCGAGTTCCCGCACCGCGTCGGCGAACCGCACGGTGTGGCGCACGTGGTCCACCCAGTACTCCGGTTCGCGCACCGCTTCGCGCTGCTGCTCCCCCGTCACGGTGGACACGATCGCGATGCTGGCGAGCCCGTAGGTCAGGCTTTCGGCGACCTCGCGGAACTCGGCGAGCATCGGTTCCATCAGCGGCGAGTGGAAGGCGTGCGAGACGCGCAGCCGCCGCGCCTCGGCGCAGTGCCGCTCCACCTCCGCGACGGCTTCCTCGGCACCGGACACGACCACGGACTCGGGTCCGTTGACGGCGGCGATGCCGACGTCCTCGCGACCGTCGACCAGCTCGGCGACCTCGGCTTCAGTGGCCCGCAGCGCGCTCATCGCGCCACCCGCGGGCAGCGCCTGCATCAGCCTGCCGCGCGCGGCGACCAGCCGGGCCGCGTCGTCCAGGGACAGCACGCCGGCGGCGTGCGCGGCGGCGATCTCACCGATGGAGTGGCCGGCCAGGTGACCGGGACGCACGCCCCAGGACTCGACGAGCCGGTACAGCGCGACCTCGACGGCGAACAGCGCGGGCTGGGCGAATTCGGTGCGGTTGAGCAGGTCCGCGTCCTCGCCCCACATCACCTCGCGCAGCGGCCGGTCCAGGTGCGCGTCCAGCGCGGCGAGCGCGGCGTCCAGCGCGTCGGCGAACGCGGGGAACCGCTCGTGCAGGTCGCGTCCCATGCCGAGGCGTTGCGAACCCTGCCCGGCGAACAGGAACGCGAGCCCGCCGGTGCCGGTGCGGCCGTGCGCGGCGGCGGACCCGGCGTCGCCGTCGGCGACGGAGCGCAGCGCCTCCAGCGTCGCGGCCGGTTCGTCGGCGAACACCACGGCGCGGTGCTCGAACCCGGATCGCCCGGTGGCCAGCGAGAACCCGACGTCGGCCGGGTCGGTGTCCGGGAGCACGCCGAGGTGTTCCACGAGCCGCGCGGCCTGCTCGCGCAGGGCGGGTTCGGTGCGGGCCGAGAGCACCCACGGCACCACGTCGTGCGCGGGCCGCTCGGCGGGTTCCTGCTCGGGTTCCGGCTGTTCGAGGATGACGTGGGCGTTGGTGCCGCTGATGCCGAACGAGGACACCCCGGCGCGGCGCGGGCGGTCGAGCTCCGGCCAGTCCCGCTGCTCGGCGAGCAGCTCCACGGCGCCGTCCTCCCAGTCCACGTGGGACGAGGGGGCGTCGGCGTGCAGCGTCGGCGGCAGCGCGCCGTGCCGGATCGCCTGCACCATCTTGATCACACCGGCGACGCCCGCGGCGGCCTGCGAGTGGCCGAGGTTGGACTTGATCGAGCCGAGCCACAGCGGCTCGTCGCGATCCTGGCCGTAGGTCGCCAGCAACGCCTGCGCCTCGATCGGATCACCCAAAGTCGTGCCCGTACCGTGCGCCTCGACCACATCAACGTCCTGAGTGGACAAACCACCGCTCGCCAACGCCTGCCGGATCACCCGCTGCTGCGACGGACCGTTCGGCGCCGTCAACCCGTTCGACGCACCGTCCTGGTTCACCGCACTCCCGCGCAGCACCGCCAGCACCCGGTGGCCGTGGCGGCGCGCGTCGGACATGCGCTCCAGCACCACCATGCCCACGCCCTCCGACCAGCCGACGCCGTCGGCGGAATCGGAGAACGACCGGCAGCGCCCGTCCTCGGACAGGCCGCGCTGCCGGGAGAACTCGACGAACGTGCTCGGCGTCGACATCACCGTCACACCGCCCGCCAGCGCCAGCGAGCACTCACCGGAGCGCAGCGCCTGCGCGGCGAGGTGCATGCCGACCAGCGAGGACGAGCAGGCGGTGTCCACGGTGACCGCCGGGCCCTCGAAGCCGAACGTGTAGGACACCCGGCCGGAGGCGACGCTGCCCGCGCTGCCGCTGCCCTGGTAGCCCTCGAACTCGGTGCCCGCCAGCAGCGAGCCGTAGTCGTTGTACATCACCCCGGCGAACACGCCCGTCGGGCTGCCGCGCAACGCGGCCGGGTCGATCCCGGCGCGCTCCACGGCTTCCCAGGAGACCTCCAGCAGCAACCGCTGCTGCGAGTCGGTGGCCAGCGCCTCGCGCGGGCTCATGCCGAAGAACGCCGGGTCGAACTCCGCCGCCTCGTGCAGGAAACCGCCGCGACGGGTGTAGGAGGTGCCGTGGTGGTCGGGGTCCGGGTGGTACAGCTCGTCGAGATCCCAGCCGCGGTCGGCGGGGAAGTCGGTGATCGCGTCGGCGCCCTCGGACACCAGCCGCCACAGGTCCTCCGGCGAGGACACCCCGCCCGGATACCGGCAGGCCATGCCCACGATGACCACCGGGTCGTCGACCACCGGCGGCAGGACCTCGGCGGGCGTGGCCTGCGGCACGGCGCCGAACAGCTCCTCGGCGACGAACGCGGCCAGCGCCTCGGCGTTCGGGTGGTCGAACACGGCGGTCGCGGGCAGCCGCAGACCGGTCTCCGCGTTGATCTTGTTGCGGAGTTCGACGGCGGTCAGCGAGTCGAACCCGAGCTCCTGGAACGCGCGGTGCGGCTCCACCGTGCTCGCGCCCGCGTGGCCCAGCACCGCCGCGACCTGGGTGCGCACCAGGTCGAGCAGCGCCGTCGCGCGCTCCGCCTCCGGCAGGCCCGCGAGCCGATCGCCCAGCGCGCGGGACACCCCGGTCCCGGCGCCGGCGCGGCGGGTGCGGGTGCGGATGAGGCCGCGCAGCACGCTGGGCACCTCGCCCTGCGCGCGCAGCGCGGGCAGGTCCAGCCGCGCCGGGACCACCACGGCCTCGTCGGCACCGGTGGCCAGGTCGAACAGGCCGAGCCCCTGCTCCACCGGCAGCGGCGGCAGACCGGAACGGGTCATCCGCTCCCGGTCGGCGGCGGTGAGACCGCCCGTCATGCCGCCGGTGTCCGCCCACGGACCCCAGGCCAGCGACACCGCGGGCAGGCCCGCCGCGCGCCGGTGCTGGGCGAGCCCGTCGAGGAAGGCGTTCGCGGCGGCGTAGTTGCCCTGCGCGGGCGAGCCGAAGGTGCCCGCCAGCGAGGAGAACAGCACGAACCGGGACAGCTCCCCGGCGGATTCGTGCAGGTTCCAGGCCGCGTCGACCTTCGGCCGCAGCACCGCCGCCAGCCGTTGCGGGGTGAGCGCGTCGACGACGCCGTCGTCGAGCACGCCCGCCGTGTGCACCACCGCGCCCACGTCGTGGCGCGACAGCAGGTCCGCCACGGCGTCGCGGTCGGCGACGTCGCAGGCCGCGACCTGCACTTCGGCGTCCATCGCGGTCAGCTCCGCGACCAGCGGCACGACGCCCTCGGATTCGCCGCCGCTCCTGCTGACCAGCAGCAGCCTGCGCACGCCGTGTTCGCGCACCAGGTGCCGCGCCACGGCGGTGCCCAGGCCCCCGGTGCCGCCGGTGACGAGCACCAGCTCCTCCGGGTTCCAGTCGACCGCGGCGGGTTCGGGCAGGCGCGCGAGCCGGGCCGCGGCGAGCACGCCGCCGCGCATCCGCAGCTGCGGTTCCGCGCTCGCCACGGCCTGGGCGAGCAGTTCCGCGTCCGGTGCGGGCGAGTCGAGGTCGAGCAGCCCGAACCGGCCGGGGTGCTCGCGCTCGGCGGTGCGCACCAGGCCCCACACCGCTGCCGCGGCCAGGTCGCCGCCGGTGGTGGCGTCGCGGGTGACGAACACGAGCCGGGAGGTGCGCCCGGACGCGAGGTGTTCCTGCACGGTGGCGAGCACGTCACCGGTCGCGGCGTGCGCGGCGTGCGGTCCGGTTCCCGCCGGGCGCACGGGGACGAGCACGACGTCGTCGCCCTCTGGGATCTCCGCCGCGCGCAGGGCTTCGACGAGACCGAGGCCGTCCTGGCCGCGCACGGAGGCGGTGCCGCCGCCCTCGGTCGCGCGGACCGGCGCCCACTCCAGGCGGAACAGCGAATCCCGTTGCGCGGGAAGGGTTTCGGCGGCGTCGCCGGGCGCGCGCAAGGTCAGCGCGGCGACCGAGGCGACCGGGGCGCCGGTGGTGTCGGCGATGACCAGCGACACCACGTCGGTGTCGGTCGGCGTGATCCGCACCCGCAGCGCGGTCGCTCCCGCCGCGTGCAGCGACACGCCGTCCCAGGTGAACGGCAGGCCGCGCCGGCGGCCGGGGAGCTGGGAGACGGCGTGCAGCGCGGCGTCGGCCAGCGCGGGGTGCAGGCCGTAGTCGGCGGCGTCGGGCAACGCGTGCTCCGGCAGTTCCACCTCGGCGAACACCTCGTCGCCGGAGCGCCACACCGCGGTGAGGCCGCGGAACGAGGCGCCGTAGTCGAACCCGGCGTCGGCGAGCGCGTCGTAGCAGCCGTCCAGGTCCACCTGCCGCGCCCCGGCGGGCGGCCACTCCGCGAGACCGGTCGACTCGGCGCCGCCGGTGGTGAGGGTGCCAGCGGCGTGCCGCGTCCAGGCGTGCTCCGGGTCGCCCTCGGGACGGGCGTAGACCTCCGCGACGCGGCGACCGGCCTGCTCGGCACCGAGCCGCACCTGCAGTTGCAGCGCGCCGGTGGCGGGCAGTTCCAGCGGGCGGCCGATGGTCAGGTCGTCGACCCGGTCGCAGCCCACCTCGTCGCCCGCGCGGGTGACCAGTTCCAGGAACGCGGTGCCGGGCAGCAGCACCGCGCCGTGCACGGTGTGCTCCGCGAGCCACGGCGGCGCGGTGCGGGAAAGCCTGCCGGTGAACAGGGTTTCGCCGGATTCGGCGACCTCCACCGCCCCGCCGAGCAGCGGGTGCGCGGCGGGCCGGACACCGATGGCGACGGCGTCGCCGGACGCGGTGACGGGGCCGGGCCAGAAGCGCTCGTGCTGGAAGGCGTAGGTGGGCAGCTGAACGCGGCGGGCGCCGGGGAACACCGCCGCCCAGTCGAGCGGGACGCCCCGGGTGTGCAGGTGGGCGAGCGCGGCGACGGCGGTCGGCTCCTCGTCGCGGTCCTCGCGCAGCAGCGCCACGGCCGACGCGTCCTCGGCGGACTCCGCGACGAGCGCGGTGAGCACCGAATCCGGCCCCAGTTCCAGGAACGTCCGGTCGCCGAGGTCGCTCATGGCGCGGACGCCGTCGGCGAACCGCACGCAGGCCCGGACGTGGCGCACCCAGTACTCCGGGGTGGCGATCTCGGGCCCGGCGACGGCGCCGGTGACGTTGGAGACGACGGGGATCGCGGGCTCGGCGAAGTCCAGCTCGGCCAGTTCGGCGGCGAACTCGGCGAGCACCGGGTCCACCAGCGGCGAGTGGAACGCGTGCGACACGCGCAGTTCGGTGGTCTTGCGGCCGTCGTCGGCGAACCGGCGCGCGAGCGCTTCGACGGCGTCGCGCGCACCGGAGAGCACCACCGAGCCGGGCGCGTTGATGGCGGCGACGGCCACTTCGTCGCCGAGCAGCGGGAGGACTTCGTCCTCGGTGGCGCGCACCGCGATCATCGCGCCACCGGCGGGCAGCGCCTGCATGAGCCGGGCGCGGGCGCCCACGAGCGTCGCCGCGTCGGCGAGCCCGAGCACTCCCGCGACGTGCGCGGCGGCGACCTCGCCGATGGAGTGCCCGGCGAGGTGGTCCGGGCGCACGCCCCAGGACTCGACCAGCCGGTACAGCGCGACCTCGACCGCGAACAGCGCGGGCTGCGCGTAGCCGGTCCGCTCCAGCAGGTCCGCGTCCTCGCCCCACATCACCTCGCGCAACGGGCGGTCCAGGTGCCGGTCGAGCTCGTCGCAGGCGGCGTCGAGCGCGGCGGCGAACACGGGGAACCGGGCGTGCAGCTCCCGGCCCATGCCGAGGCGCTGCGAGCCCTGCCCGGAGAACAGCACGCCGAGCCTGCCGTCGGCCACGGAGCCTTCGACCACGCTCGGGTCCGGCTCGCCGGTGGTGAGCGCGGCGAGCCCGCCCAGCAGCGCGTCCCGTTCCGCGGCGACGAGCACGGCGCGGTGTTCGAAGGCGGCGCGGGTGGTGGCCAGCGAGTAGCCGATGTCGTCGGTGGCGGCCGGTTCGGCCTGCACCCGCCCGAGCAGCCGGGCGGCCTGCGCGCGCAGCGCCTGCGGGCTGCGCCCGGACAGCACCCACGGCAGCACGCCGGTGCCGGTTTCCCGTTCTCGGGCCGGGATTTCCGGTGCGGGAGCCTGTTCGAGGATGACGTGGGCGTTGGTGCCGCTGATGCCGAACGAGGACACCCCGGCCCGGCGCGGGCGGTCGAGCTCCGGCCAGTCCCGCTGCTCGGCGAGCAGTTCGACCGCTCCCGCCTCCCAGTCGACGTGAGTGGACGGGGTCTCGGCGTGCAGGCTGCGGGCGAGCGAGCCGTGCCGCATCGCCAGCACCATCTTGATGACGCCCGCGACACCGGCGGCGGCCTGCGTGTGGCCGATGTTCGACTTCACCGAGCCGAGCCACAGCGGCTCGTCGCGATCCTGGCCGTAGGTCGCCAGCAACGCCTGCGCCTCGATCGGATCACCCAACGTGGTGCCCGTGCCGTGCGCCTCCACCACGTCAACGTCCTGAGTGGACAAACCACCACTGGCCAACGCCTGCCGGATCACCCGCTGCTGCGACGGACCGTTCGGCGCCGTCAACCCGTTCGACGCACCGTCCTGATTCACCGCACTCCCGCGCAACACCGCCAGCACGTCGTGCCCGTTGCGCAGCGCATCGGACCGCCGCTCCAGCACCAGCATCCCGACGCCCTCGGACCAGCCCACGCCGTCGGCGTCGTCCGAGAACGCCTTGGAACGGCCGTCGAGGGCCAGCCCTCGCTGCCGGGAGAAGTCCACGAAGGTGCTCGGCGTCGACATCACCGTCACACCGCCCGCCAGCGCCAGCGAGCACTCACCGGAACGCAGCGCCTGCGCCGCCCAGTGCATCGCCACCAGCGACGACGAGCACGCCGTGTCCACCGTGACCGCCGGGCCCTCGAAACCGAACGTGTAGGACACCCGACCCGAGGCGACGCTCGGGGCGCTGCCGTTGCCGCGGTAGCCCTCGAACTCCGCACCCGGCAGCAAGGTGCCGTAGTCGTTGTACATCACCCCGGCGAACACACCCGTCGGGCTGCCCTGCAACCCGTGCGGGTCCAGCCCGGCGCGCTCCAGCGCCTCCCACGACACCTCCAGTAGCAACCGCTGCTGCGAGTCCGTGGCCAGCGCCTCGCGCGGGCTCATCCCGAAGAACGCCGGGTCGAACTCGCCCGCCTCGTGCAGGAAACCGCCGTGGCGCACGTGGGTGCGGCCGGGCGTCTCCGGGTCCGGGTCGTAGATCCGCTCCAGGTCCCAGCCGCGGTCGGCGGGGAACTCGGAGATGCCGTCGCCGCCCTCGGCGACCAGCCGCCACAGGTCCTCCGGCGAGGACACCCCGCCCGGATAGCGGCAGGCCATCCCGACGATCACGATCGGGTCGTCGTCGGCGGCGGCGACCGGCGCCACCACCGGTGCGGCGGCCTCCTGCCCGCCGAACAGCTCCTCGTGCAGGTACTCGGCGAGCGCGGTCGGCGTCGGGTGGTCGAACACCAGGGTCGCGGGCAGCCGCAGGCCGGTGTCCGCGTTGAGGCCGTTGCGCAGCTCCACGGCGGTCAGCGAATCGAAGCCGAGGTCCTGGAACTGGCGGGTCGCCGGGACCGAGGACGCGCCGGAATGCCCCAGCACCACGGCGATCCGGCCGCGCACCAGCTCCAGCAGCGCCTCGCGTCGCTCCACATCGGACAGACCACCGAGCCGGGCGGCCAGCCCGTCGGAGGCCGCCGAGCGGGCCGCGCCGCGGCGCACCGGCGTCCGGATCAGGCCGCGCAGCAGCGGCGCGACCTCGCCCTGCGCGCGCAGCCCGGCCAGGTCCAGGCGCACCGTCAGCGGAGCCGGATCGGCGCCGGAGACGGCCGCGTCGAACAGCGCGAGCCCCTCCTCCAGTTCCAGCGGCGGCATCCCGGAGCGGGCGACGCGCTGCACGTCGACCTCGGACAGCGCTCCGGTCATGCCCACGTCGCGGGTCCACGGGCCCCACGCCAGCGAGGTCGCGGGCAACCCCGCCGCGTGGCGGTGCCGGGCCAGGCCGTCGAGGAAGGCGTTGCCCGCCGCGTAGTTGCCCTGCCCGGCGCTGCCGAACGCGGCGGCCACCGAGGAGAACAGCACGAACGCGGTCAGGTCGTGCTCGCGGGTCAGTTCGTGCAGGTGCCAGGCGGCGTCGACCTTGGGCCGCAGCACCGCCGCGAGCCGGTCCGGGGTGAGCGCGCCGACGATCCCGTCGTCGACGACGCCCGCCGTGTGCACCACGGCCCGCAGCGGATGCGCCGCCGGGATCGCGGCGACGGCCTCCGCCAGCGCGTCCCGGTCGGCGGTGTCGCAGGCCGACACCACGACGTCGGAGCCCAGTTCGCGCAGCCGCGCGGCGAGCTCCGGCGCCCCGTCGGCGTCGAGCCCGCGGCGGCTCAGCAGCAGCAGGTGCCGCACTCCGCGATCGCGCACCAGGTGTTCGGCCAGCGCGCCGCCCAGCCCGCCGGTGCCGCCGGTGATGAGCACCGTGCCTTCGGCGTCCCAGGTGGCCGACTCCGCCGGGGCCTGCGCGCGGGCCAGCCGCGCCGCGAGGACCTCGTCGCCGCGCACGAGCACGTCCGGCTCGTCCGCGACCGCCGCCGCGGCGAGCGCTTCCGGGCTCGCGTCGGCGGCGCGGTGGATCAGGCCGAACCGGCCGGGGTTCTCCGTCCCGGCGACCCGCACCAGCCCGTGCACCGCGGCGGCGGCGGGGTCGGCGTCGGCCTCGCCGGTGACGAACACCAGCTTCGAGTCCGCGAAGCGCTCCTGCCCGAGCCAGTCCTGGATCAGCGCCAGCACCCCGGCCGTGACCTCGTGCGCGGACCGCACGACGTCGGCGTCGCCGCGCACCGGCACCAGCACCCGCTCCGGCACCGGGTCGACGTTGGACAGCCCCGTGAGCTCGCGGATCTCCATCCCGGCGGCGCCGAACGCGTCGGCGGAACCGAGCACCGCGAGCCGCTCCGGGAGCGCGCCGGTGCGGATCGGGGTGCGGTCGAGGCGGAACAGCGAGTCGCGAGCGGCGGCACCGGAACCGACCCGGTCGGCCGGGACCTCCCGCGCCAGCAACGACTCGAACGTGGCCACCGGCGCGCCCTGGGCGTCGGCGAGGACCATCGACATGGCGTCCTCGCCCGCGCGGGCCAGGTGGGCGCGCACGGTCGACGCGCCGGAGGCGTGCAGCGCACCGCCTTCCCAGGCGAACGGCAACCCGCCGCGGCTGATCGGGCCGAGGTCGGCGAACGCCGCCGCGTGCTGCACCGCGTCCAGCAGCGCCGGGTGCAGGCCGTAGGGCGCGGCGTCGACGTTCTCGGGCAGCGCGACCTCGGCGAACACCTCCTGCTCGCGCCGCCACACCCGGCGCAGCCCGCGGAACGAGGGGCCGTAGTCGAAACCGAGCCCGGCCAGCCGCTCGTAGACGCCCTCGACGTCCACCGGTTCGGCGCCCGGCGGCGGCCACGCGGTCAGCCCGGTGCCCGCGCCCGCGCCGGTGCCGAGCACGCCGGTCGCGTGCAGGGTCCACGGGGACAGCTCGTCGGCCCGGGAGAAGACCTCCATCGAGCGGCGGCCGTCCGCGTCCGCCGCGGCGACCCGCACCTGCGTGCCGATCGCGCCGTCGGCGGGCAGCACCAGCGGCGCGGCCAGCGTCAGCTCCTCCACGCGGTCGCAGCCCGCCTCGTCGGCGGCGCGGATCGCGAGTTCCATGAAAGCCGTGCCGGGCAGCAGGATCCGGCCGCCGACGACGTGCTCGGCCAGCCACGGCCGGGTCGCCGCGGACAGCTCCGAGCCGAACACGAGCTCATCACCACCGGCAAGCTCCACGCCGGAGCCGAGCAGCGGGTGGGTTCCCGGACCCGCGGCGGGCGCGTCACCACCGCGGGTCCGGGACGTCGAAGGCCAGAACCGGCGGTCCTGGAACGGGTAGGTCGGCAGGTCCGCGCGCCGCGCCCCGGTGCCCTCCAGCACCGCGGCCCAGTCCACCGCGACCCCGGCCACGTGCAGCGCGGCCAGCGCGGAGAGGGCGGCGAGCTCGTCGCCCTTCGCCCCGCGCAGCACCGGAACCGCCACCACGTCGGGCAGGTTCTCCCGCGTCATCGCCGAGAGCACGCCGTCCGGGCCGAGCTCCAGGAAGGCGCGCACGCCGCGGGCGTGCAGCGCGGTCACCGCGTCGGCGAAGCGCACCGGTTCGCGCACGTGGCGCACCCAGTACTCGGCGGAGCCGAAGTCGGTGCCCGTCCCGGTGGGCACGCTCGCGGTGGGCACGACCGGGATGCGCGGCTCGCCGAAGGTCAGCTCCGCCACCACCGAGCGGAACTCGGCGAGCATCGGCTCCATCAGCGGCGAGTGGAACGCGTGGCTCACCACGAGCCGCTTCGCCTTGCGGCCGAGGCCTTCCCAGCGGTCGGCGATGTCTGCGAGGAGGTCGGCGTCGCCGGAGAGCACCACCGAGGACGGGCCGTTGATCGCCGCGATGCCGACGCGGTCGCCGACGAGTTCGGCGGCTTCCTGCTCGGTGGCCTGCACCGCGAGCATCGCGCCCCCGGCGGGCAGCGCCTGCATCAGGCGACCGCGGGCCGCGACCAGCTTCGCCGCGTCCGGCAGCGACAGGACACCGGAGACGTGCGCGGCGGCGATCTCGCCGATGGAGTGGCCCGCGAGGTGGTCGGGGCGCATCCCCCAGCTCTCCACGAGCCGGTACAGCGCGACCTCGACGGCGAACAGGGCCGGCTGCGCGAATTCGGTGCGGGCCAGCGCTTCCTCGTCGTCGCCCCACATCACCTCGCGCAGCGGGCGAGGAAGGTGCGGGTCGAGCTCCGCGCACGCCGCGTCCAGCGCCGCGGCGAACGCGGCGAAGCGGCCGTGCAGCGAGCGGCCCATCCGCAACCGCTGGGACCCCTGCCCGGAGAACACGAACGCCGTCGGGCACTCCTCGGGGGCGAGCCCGCTCGCGAGTTCGGTGAGGCCGTCGGATCCGGCCAGCAGGACCGAGCGGTGCTCGAACGTCGACCGCGACTCGGCGAGGGTCAGCGCGACGTCGGTGAGCGGCGTGGCGGGGTTCTCGGCGAGGTGGACGCCGAGCCGGTCCACCTGCGCGGCGAGCGCTTCGGGGCCGCGCGCGGACACCGGCAGCGCCACGAACTCGGGCAGCACGCGGGTTTCGCGCGGCTGCTCCACGACGGCCGGGGCCTGCTCGACGATCACGTGCGCGTTGGTGCCGCTGATGCCGAACGACGAGATCCCGGCGCGGCGCGGGCGGTCGCGCTCCGGCCAGTCGCGCTGCTCGGCGAGCAGCTCGACCGATCCGGCGCTCCAGTCCACGTTGGACGACGGGGCGTCCACGTGCAGGCTGCGCGGCAGCACGCCGTGCCGCATCGCCAGCACCATCTTGATCACACCGGCGATCCCGGCGGCGGCCTGCGTGTGGCCGATGTTCGACTTGATCGACCCGAGCCACAGCGGCGTCTCGCGGTCCTGGCCGTAGGTCGCCAGCAGCGCCTGCGCCTCGATCGGATCGCCGAGCGTGGTGCCCGTGCCGTGCGCCTCCACTGCGTCCACATCGGACGGTTCGAGGTGCGCGTTGCCGAGCGCGGCGCGGATGACGCGCTGCTGCGACGGCCCGTTCGGCGCCGTCAGCCCGTTCGACGCGCCGTCCTGGTTGATCGCCGACCCGCGCACCACCGCCAGCACCGGGTGCCCGTTTCGCTGCGCGTCGGACAACCGCTCCAGCAGCAGAACACCTGAGCCCTCGCCCCAGCCGGTGCCGTCGGCGGCGTCCGCGAACGGCTTGCAGCGGCCGTCGGCGGCCAGGCCGTGCTGCGCGGTGAACGACACGAACGGACCCGGCGTGGCCATCACCGAAGCACCGCCGGTCAGCGCCAGCGAGCACTCCCCGCCGCGCAGCGCCTGCACCGCCTGGTGCAGCGCCACCAGCGAGGACGAGCAGCCGGTGTCCACCGTGATCGCGGGACCTTCGAGGCCGAACAGGTAGGACAGCCGCCCCGACAGCACGCACGCCGCGTGCCCGGTGTTGGCGTACACCTCCACGTCCTCGTCGCAGCCGTCGAGGACCTTGCCGTAGTCCTGGCCGGTGGTACCCATGAACACGCCGGTCTGCGAGCCGCGCAGCGAAGCCGGGTCGATGCCCGCCCGCTCCACCGCCTCCCACGCGGTCCGCAGCAGCAGCCGCTGCTGCGGGTCCATCGCGACGGCCTCGCGGGGGGCGATGCCGAAGAACTCGGCGTCGAAGTCGGCCATGCCCGCGAGGAACGCGCCCTCCTGCGCCAGGCTGGTCCCCTCGCCCTCGCCGCTGAGCCGGTCCAGGTCCCAGCCGCGGTCGGTCGGGAACCCGCCGACCGCGTCGCGCCCCTCGACGACCAGGTCCCACAGCCGCTCCGGGGTGTCGACCCCGTCGGGGAACCGGCAGCCGATCCCGACGACGGCGATCGGCTCCGCCGCCGAGGACACCAGCCGCTGGTTCTGCTCGCGCAGCCGCTCGATCTCCTTCAGCGACGAGCGGAGCGCTTCGACGTACTCGTTCTTCGAGTCGGCCATTCCGGTCTCCTTAGCGGCCCGTTCGGCATGGGTATGTCCGTGTCTTGTCAGCGGCGAAGCCGCTGAGCAGTGACCAGCTTGAGCAACCGGCACCGCCGCGGGTTCTCAGCGGCTTCCTCGCGAGGACGGCTTCTTCCCTCGTGGCGGAGCCACTTGGGAAAAAGATCCCGCAGTGAGGAAGCCGCTGAGGTTCCGCCACCCGCACCGTCACGCAGGCCATGTCAAGAGAGCTCCTCAGTTACTCGTGCCGGTGGCGAGCCGCAGCAGGCTCTCGGCGTCCATGTCGTCGATCGCGTCCGCCGGCGCCTCCGCCTCGGCGGGCTCACCGCCGTCCTCGGCCAGTTGCAGCACCATGTCCAGCAGCCCGGCCTGGCGCAGCCGGCTGAGCGGGATCGTGGTGAGGACTTCGCGGATGCGGGCGTCCGGGTCGTCGGGGCGCTCCTCGGCGTCGCCGAACAGCTCGGTGGCCAGGTGCGCCGTCAGCGCCGACGGGTTCGGGTGGTCGAAGACCAGGGCCGCGGGCAGCGCCAGGCCCGTCGCGGTGCGCAGCCGGTTGCGCAGCTCCACCGCGGTCACCGAGTCGAAGCCCACGTCCTTGAAGGCCCGCGACGCCGGGATGCCCTCCGCACCGTCGTAGCCGAGCGTGGCGGCGGCCTCGGCGCGCACCACCTCAAGCAGGGCGCGGGTCCGCTCGGCGGCGGGCAGCTCGGCGAGCCGCTGCCGCAGCGCGGAGCCCGATTCGCCCGCCTCGGCCGCTTCCGGCGCGGCGTCCAGCACCGCGCGGACCTCGGGGAGTTCGTCGAGCAGCGGGCTCGGGCGCACGGCGGTGAAACCGGGGACGAACTTCTCCCAGTCCACCAGCGCGACCGCCGCCGTCGCCGAACCGTCCACGATGGCCTGGTTCATCCCGGCGAGCGCCTGCTCCGGGCGCATGGCGGGCACGCCTTGGCGGCGCAGCCGTTCGCCGACCTCCTCGTCCATCGCCATCCCGGCCTCGCCCCAGGTGCCCCACGCCACCGAGGTGGCGGGCAGCCCGAGCGCGCGGCGGTGTTCGGCGAGGCCGTCGAGGAAGGCGTTGGCCGCCGCGTAACCCGGCTGGCCGCCGCTGCCCCACACCGCCGCGCCCGAGGAGAACAGCACGAACGCGTCCAGGTCGTGCTCGCGGGTGAGCTCGTGCAGGTGCAGCGACGCGTCCCGCTTGGAGCGCAGCAGCTCGGCGAGCTGCTGCTCGGTCAGGTCCCGCACCGGGGCGTCGCCGTCGGCCACGCCCGCGACGTGGAACACCGAGCCGAGCTCGCCGACGTCGGCGAGCACGCCCGCCAGCTGCGCGCGATCACCCGCGTCGCAGGCGGCGACGGTCACCTTCGCGCCGAGCTCCTCCAGTTCCGCGGTGAGTGCGGCGGCTCCGGGCGCGTCCGGCCCGCGGCGGCTGGTCAGCACCACGTGCTCCGCGCCGCGCCGCGCCACCCACTTCGCGACGAACGCACCGACGCCACCGGTCCCGCCGGTGATCAGCACGGTGCCGCGCGCCTCGAACTCGGCGGGCCGCGAGGACGCGGAACGCAGCAGCCTGCGCCCGAACAGGCCGCCGCCGCGCACCGCGACCTGGTCCTCCGGGCCGTTCAGCGCCGCGGGCAGCCGGTCGGTGACGCGGTCGTCCAGCGAGTCCGGCAGGTCCACCAGGCCGCCCCAGCGGTCCGGGTGCTCCAGCGCCGCGACCCGGCCGAGCCCCCACACGGCGGCCTGCTCCGGGTCGACGTCCTCGCCGTCGACGGACACCGCCGAACGCGTGGCGCACCACAGCGGCGCCACGATCTCCGCGTCGCCGAGCGCCTGCACCAGCAGCAACGTCGCCGTGAGCGCACCGGGCGGGTCGACGGCGGTCAGCAGCGACACGACCGAGCCGATCTCCCGCTCCCCCACCGCTTCCCGCAGCGCGGCGGCGAGCTCCGCGCGGTCCCGCGCCCGCGCGGGCAGCACGACGACGTCGGGGCCGAACGCGTCGACGACCATCGAGACCCAGCCGTCGTGGGATTCCGGCACGACCAGCAGCCGCGTCCCCTGCTGCTCGCCGGATCCGGTCGAGCGGGTCCAGCCGACCCGGTACCGCAGCGCGTCCACCGCCGAGCGGTGCCGGGAGCGTTCCCGCCACTGCGCCAGCGCGGGCAGCACCTCGTGCAGCGCCGTGCCGTCGCGGTCCACGCCGAGTTCGGCCGACAGCGATTCCAGATCGCCGCGTTCCACCAGGTCCCAGAACTCGGAGTCCTCGGCGCCGCCCTTGCGGGGACGCCGGGTCAGCCAGTAGCGCCGGTGCTGGAAGGGGTAGGTGGGCAGCTCGACGCTCCGGCCGGGGCCGCCGGTGAACGCGCTCGTCCAGTCGACGGCCGCGCCGTGCGCGTGGGCCTCGGCGAGCGAGAGCAGGAAGCGGCGCGGGCCGCCCTCGTCGCGGCGCAGGGTGCCCAGCACCACCGCCGGATCCGGGCAGGCGTCGTCGATCGTCTCCTCCACGGCGGCGGCCAGCACCGGGTGCGGACTGGCCTCGACGAACAGCCTCCTGCCGTCGGCCAGCAGCGCGCGGGTGGCGTCCTGCATGCGCACCGTGCCGCGCAGGTTGCGGTACCAGTAGTCGGCGCCGAGCTGCGCGGTGTCGATCCGCTCGCCGGTGACCGTCGAGTAGAACGGCACCGCCGCCGAGCGCGGGGTGACGGGCGCCAGCACCTCGGCCAGCTCCGCCTCCACCTGTTCGACGTGCGGGCCGTGCGAGGCGTAGTCCACGTTGACCTTGCGGGCGCGGATCTCGCGGCGCTCGCAGTCGGCGATCAGCTCGTCCAGCGCCTCCGGCTCCCCGGAGACCACCGCCGAGGACGGGCCGTTGATCACGGCCACCGAGATCCGCCGCCCCCACGGTTCGATCAGCTCGGCGGCGCGCTCGCCGGAGGCGGCCAGCGACACCATGCCGCCCTGCCCCGCCAGCGCCAGCAACGCCTTGCTGCGCAACGCGACCACGCGCGCGGCGTCGTCGAGCGACAGCGCGCCCGCCACGCAGGCGGCGGCGATCTCGCCCTGCGAGTGCCCGATCACCGCGGACGGCGCGCAGCCGTGCGCGCGCCACAGCTCGGTGAGCGCGACCATCATGGAGAACAGCGCGGGCTGCACCACGTCGACCCGTTCCTGCAGCGCCGGGTCGGCGGCGCCGGTGAGCACGTCGCGCAGCGACCAGTCCACGAACGGCGCCAGCGCCCGCTCGCAGTCGTCGATGGCGTCGGCGAACACCTCGGATTCGGCGAGCAGGTCGCGGCCCATGCCCCACCACTGCGAGCCCTGGCCGGGGTAGACGAAGACCGGTCCGGCGCCGCCCACGTCGGTGCCGCGCACCACGGAGGCGGCGGTTCCGGCCGACGCCACGGCGTCCAGTCCGGCGCGGAGCTCGTCGGCGTCGGCACCGAGCACGACCGCGCGGTGCTCGAAGGCGCTGCGGCCGTGCAGAAGCGACCAGGCCACCTCGGCCGGATCGAAATCCACAGTGGACATTCGCGATGCCTGCTCCCGCAACGCGTCCTCGGTCTTCGCCGACAGCACCCACGGCACCAGCCCGTAGCGGGCGCGCACCGGCTGCCGCTCGGCCGCGGCCGGTTCCGGCGCCTGTTCCAGGACCACGTGGGCGTTCGTGCCGCTGATGCCGAACGCCGAGACCGCCGCCCGCCGCGGACGCTGCGCCTCGGGCCAGGCGATCTCGTCGGTGAGCAGGCGCACCCGCCCGTCCGACCAGTCCACGTGCGAGGACGGCCGCTCGGCGTGCAACGTCCGGGGCAACCGCCCCGCCCGCAGCGCCAGCACCATCTTGAGCACGCCCGCGATGCCCGCGGTGGCCTGCGAATGCCCGATGTTCGACTTCAGCGAGCCCAGCCACAGCGGCTGCTCCGCCGAGCGCGCGGCCCCGTAGGTGGCGAACAGCGCCTGCGCTTCGATCGGGTCACCGAGCGCGGTGCCGGTGCCGTGCGCCTCGACCACGTCGACCTCGCCCGCCTCGACGCCCGCGTTGGCCAGCGCCTGCCGGATGACGCGCTGCTGCGACGGCCCGTTCGGCGCCGTCAGCCCGTTCGACGCGCCGTCCTGGTTCGTCGCCGAGCCGCGCAGCACCGCCAGCACCGGGTGCCCGTTGCGCCGGGCGTCGGAGAGCCGTTCCAGCGCGACCACGCCGACGCCCTCGGCGAGGCTCATCCCGTCGGCGCCTTCGGCGAACGCCTTGCAGCGCCCGTCCACCGCCAGCGCGCCCAACCGGCTGAAGCCGAGGAAGTCCTGCGGCCCGGCGATCACCGTGGACCCGGCGGCCAGCGCCAGCGAGCTCTCCCCGCTGCGCAGCGACTGCCCGGCCAGGTGCAGCGCCACCAGCGAGGACGAGCACGCCGTGTCCACCGTGACGGCGGGACCTTCCAGGCCGAGCAGGTACGACAACCGGCCGGAGAGCACGCTGGCCGCGGCGCCGGTGATGAACTGCCCCTCGGTGCCGTCGTCGATGCCGAACGTGCTCGCGCTGTAGCCCTGGTGGCTGGCGCCGACGAAGATGCCGGTTTCGCTGCCGCGCAACGACTCCGGGTCGATCCCGGCGCGCTCCAACGCCTCCCAGCCGGTCTCCAGCAGCAGCCGCTGCTGCGGGTCCATCGCCTGCGCTTCGCGCGGCGAGATCCCGAAGAAGCCCGCGTCGAACTCGGCGGCGCCGTCGACGAAACCGCCCTGCACCGAGTACGTGCGGCCCGCCCGGTCCGGGTCCGGGTCGTAGAGCTCCGCGGCGTCCCAGCCCCGGTCCGCCGGGATGTCGGAGATCACGTCGGCGCCGTCGAGCACCAGCTCCCACAGCTCGTCCGGCGTGCTCACGCCGCCCGGCAACCGGCAGCCCATGCCGATGATCGCGATCGGCTCGTCGGTGGCAGCGACCGCGCTGGTCGCGCGGGATTCCTGGTCGCCGGCGAGCCGGGAGTCCAGGAACCCGGCCAGGTCCGCCGGGGACGGGTAGTCGAACACGACCGTCGTCGGCAGGTTCAGGCCGGTGGCGCGCACCAGGCGGTTGCGCAGTTCCACCGTGGTGACCGAGTCGAAGCCGAGGTCGCGGAACGCGCGGCGCTCGGCGGGCGCGGCCCCGCCGGAGTGCCCGAGCACGGCGGCGGCCTGGTCGCGCACCAGCTCCAGCAGCAGCGCCGACCGCTCTGCCGCGGGCAGGCCGCGCACCTCGGCCGCGAACCCGCCGGCCTCCGCCGGAGCCCCGGCGGTCTCCGCCAGCCGCTTCACCTCCGGCACGTCGTCGAACAGCGTCGTCGCGCGCGCGGCGGTGAAGACCTGGTGGTAGTCCTCCCAGTTCACGTCGGTCAGCGCCAGCACGGACGCGTCCTCGTCCAGCGCCCGCCGCAGACCGGTGAACGCGAGCTCGGGGTCGAGGATGCGCAGGCCGGTGCGGCGCACGTTGTGCCGGTCCTCCTGCGCGAGCTCCGGGGAGTCCGGCCACTTGCCCCAGTGCAGCGAGGTCGCGGGCAGCCCCCGGGCGCGGCGGTTCTCCGCCAGCGCGGCCAGGTAGGCGTTGCCCGCCGTGTAGGCGGCGTGCGCGCGGCTGCCCCACATCCCGGCGATCGAGGAGTACAGCACGAACGCGTCGAGCTCCTCGCCGAGCAGTTCGTCCAGGTGCCGGGCGCCCGCGACCTTGGCGCGCACCACGCGCTGGAACTGCTCGGTGCTGGTCTCCTCCAGGGTGTGCAGCTCGATGATCACGGCGGCGTGCACGACGGTGCGGATCACGTGCCCGGCTTCGGTGAGCCGGTCCAGCAGGGCGGCGACCGAGTCGCGGTCGGCGACGTCGCAGGACTCCACGGCGACCTCGGTGCCCAGCTCCGCCAGTTCGGCGACGAGCTCCGGCATCCCGTCGGCGGCGAGTCCGCGGCGGGAGGTGAGCACGACCCGCTCGGCGCCCTGCGCGGCCAGCCAGCGCGCCAGGTCCGGGGCGATGGCGCCGGTGCCGCCGGTGACGAGCACGGTGCCGCGCGGCGTCCAGTCCCGCACCGGCCGCGGCGCGGCGGCGCGCGCGACGCGGCGGGCCAGCACGCCCGCCGGGCGGATCGCCAGCTGGTCCTCACCTCGGGAGTCGGCGAGCACCGCGGCGAACCTGCCCGCCGCGCGCGCGTCCAGGACCTCCGGCAGGTCGACGGTGCCGCCCCAGCGGTTCGGGTGCTCCAGCGCCGCGGTCCAGGACACGCCCATCACCTGCGACTGCGCCGGATTCGGCAGCGCGTCGCCATCGCCGGTGCGCACCGCGCCGCACGTCACCGCCCACGCGGGCGCGGTGCTGCCCGCGTCGCCGAGCGCCTGCACCAGCGACACCGTCAGCGCCAGGCCCAGCGGCATGTCCGGGTAGGTCTCGCCGGGCCGCTCGTCGAACGCGAGCACCGAGACGACGCCCGCCGGATCGGCGATCTCCGCCAGCCGCTCGGCCAGCACCGATCTGTCCACGCAGGACTCGTCGAGCAGCAGCCGGTGCACGTCGGCGCCGTGCTCGGACAACGCGGCGGCGACGTCGGCGTCCTCGGCGTGCTCGGTCGTGACCAGCAGCCAGGTGCCGTGCAGCAGTCCGCGCGGGAGCCCGTTCAGCGGCGTCCACGCCACCTCGTAGCGCCAGGCGTCCGCCTCGGACAGCACCCGGCGCTGCTTGCGCCACGTCGACAGCGCCGGCAGCACCGCCGCCAGCGCCTGCTCGTCCACGTGCAGGTGCGAGGTCAGGGCGCGCGCGTCGTGCTGCTCGACGGCGGTCCAGAACTCCTCGTCCGCCGGGTCGGAGCCGGGGTGCGCGGGTTCGGGCCAGAACCGCTCGTGCTGGAAGGCGTAGGTCGGCAGCGCGACCACCCGCGCGTCGGTGAACCAGGCGGACCAGTCGACCGCGCCGCCGCGGGCGAACACCGTCGCCACCGCGCCGGTGAACCGGTCGAGCCCGCCGTGATCGCGCCGCAGCGTGCCGGTGGCGACCGCGGCGACCTCGTGCTGCTCGATGAGCTCCTGG
This sequence comes from Saccharopolyspora sp. NPDC002578, assembly GCF_053592695.1. Taxonomy (NCBI): domain Bacteria; kingdom Bacillati; phylum Actinomycetota; class Actinomycetes; order Pseudonocardiales; family Pseudonocardiaceae; genus Saccharopolyspora; species Saccharopolyspora sp. NPDC002578. The sequence continues at coordinate 67,347 of NZ_JBSFWJ010000024.1, forward strand.
ACCCCGAGCGTCAGCACCGGGTGCGCGCCCACCTCGACGAACACCCGGTGGCCGTGGTCGAGCAGCGACTCGACGGCCGGCGCGAACCGCACCGTGGAGCGCAGGTTCTGGAACCAGTACTCGGCGTCGGTGCGGGCCTCGTCGATCCACTCGCCGGTGACGGTGGACAGGAACGGGACCTCCGGCACGCGCGGCACGATGTCGGCGAACTCGGCGAGCAGTTCCTCGCGCAGCGGCGCGGTGTGCGCGGAGTGCGACGGGTAGTCCACGTCGATCCGGCGGACCCGCAGCCCGGCCTCGGTGAGCTCGTCGAACAAGGTGTCCAGCTCCGCGTCCGGACCCGACACCGCGATGGAACGCGGGCCGTTGAGCGCGGCCAGCGCCAGGTCGCGACCCTCGATCAGCCGCTCGACCTCCTCGGTGGACAGCGGGATCGAGAGCATGCCGCCCGTCCCGGCCAGGCGGCGGGCGATGACCTTGCCGCGCAACGCCACCAGCCGCGCGCCGTCGCGCAGCGACAGCGCGCCGGACACGACGGCGGCGGCGACCTCGCCCTGCGAGTGGCCCACCACGGCGTCGGGCACCACGCCGTGCGAGCGCCACAGCTCGGCGAGCGCCACCATCACCGCGAACGTCGCGGGTTGCTGCACGTCGTCGTGGTCCAGCGACGGAGCGCCGTCGTCCTGGCGCAGCACGGCCGACAGCGACCAGTCGACGACCTCGCTCAGCTCGTGCTCGCACTCGGCGATGCGCGCGGCGAACACGGGCGACTCGGCCAGCAGCCGCGCGCCCATCCCGGTCCAGGCGGTGCCCTGGCCGGGGAAGACGAAGACCACCCCGCCCTCGACCTCGGCCAGGCCCTCGACGACGGCGGCGTCGGGTTCACCGGCCGCCAGCGAGCGCAGCCCCGCCAGCAGTTCGTCCCGGTCGGCTCCGATCACCGCAGCGCGGTGCTCGAACAGGGATCGGGTGCGCACCAGGGAATTCCCGAGGTCGACCGGTGCGAGTTCGGGGTGCGCGGTGACGTGGCGCTCCAGGCGGGCGGCCTGCTCGCGCAGCGCCTGCTCGGACCGGGCCGAGAGCACCCACGGCACCACCGCGTCCGGCCGCGGCGCCTCGGCGGCGGCCTCGACGGGGGGCGCCTGCTCCAGCACGGCGTGCGCGTTGGTGCCGCTGACGCCGAACGACGACACCGCCGCGCGGCGCGGGCGGCCGGCGTCGGGCCAGTCGAGCTGCTCGGTCAGCAGCCGCAGCGCACCGGAACTCCAGTCCACGTGCGGGGTCGGGGTCTCGGCGTGCAACGTGCGCGGCAGCACCCCGTGGCGCAGCGCCTGCACCATCTTGATCACGCCGCCGACCCCGGCGGCGGCCTGGGTGTGGCCGATGTTCGACTTCAGCGAGCCGAGCCGCAGCGGCTCCTCGCGGTCCTGGCCGTAGGCGTCCAGCAGCGCCTGCGCCTCGATCGGGTCGCCGAGCCGGGTGCCGGTGCCGTGCGCCTCCACGACGTCCACATCGGACGGACGCAGTTCGGCGCTCTCCAACGCCTGCTCGATCACCCGCTGCTGCGCCGGGCCGTTCGGCGCGGTCAGGCCGTTCGAGGCGCCGTCCTGGTTCACCGCGCTGCCGCGCAGCACCGCCAGCACCTCGTGACCGTGGCGCTGCGCTTCGGAAAGCCGCTCCAGCACCACGACGCCGGCGCCCTCGGCCCAGCCGGTCCCGTCGGCGTCGGCGGAGAACGCCCGGCAGCGGCCGTCGGCGGACAACCCGCCCTGCCTGCTGAACTCCACGAACAGCGACGGGTCCGACATCACGGTGACACCGCCGACGAGCGCCAGCGAGGACTCCCGCGCGCGCAGCGACCGCGCCGCCAGGTGCAGCGCCACCAGCGACGAGGAGCACGCGGTGTCGACGGTGAGCGCCGGGCCGTGCACGCCCAGCGTGTAGGCCAGCCGCCCGGACATGACGCTGGAGGCCGTGCCCGTCATCGTGTGGCCCTGCAGGTCGTCGGCACCGGCCTGCGAACGACCCCAGTGGTAGGCGCCGACGAACACCCCGGCCGGCGTGCCGCGCAACGCGCTCGGCGCGATGCCCGCGCGCTCCACGGCCTCCCACGCCACCTCCAGCAGCAGCCGCTGCTGCGGGTCCATCGCCTGCGCCTCGCGCGGGGAGATCCCGAAGAAGCCCGCGTCGAACTCGGCCGCGTCGTAGAGGAAGCCGCCGGTGCCGGTGGTGCTCTCCCGGCGCAGCGAGCTCAGGTCCCAGCCGCGGTCGGTGGGGAATCCGGCGACCGCGTCACCGCCGGTGGACACCAGGTCCCACAGGTCCTCCGGCGAGCGCACGTCACCCGGGTAGCGGCAGGCCATGCCCACGACGGCCAGCGGCTCGCGGTCGCGGTCCTCCAGCTCCTCGATGCGCTTGCGCGCGTGCCGCAGATCGACGGTCATCCGCCGCAAGTAGTCAACGACCTTTTCCTGCTGCTCTTCAGGCACGGGGCTTCCTCACATCGTTCTCGCTGCCCGGCCGGTCGCGTCGCGCACGGGCAGGTGGCGCGCTCGGCGCGCGTCGTTGAACTCGTCGTTCCAGGTGAGCGGCGTCGTCGGTCTGCGTCCCGCCGGTGGCGGAGGCGGCGATCTCGCGGCGGGTACCCGAGAAATCGGCCCCGCGGCGAGGAAACCGCCGGGATTCCGCCACCCGCACCGCCGCGCGGGCCGAGTTCACCGACCGGCTCCTCACGCGACGAACTCCTCGTCGATCAAGTCGAGGAGGCGGTCCACCGAAGCGTCCGCGATGTCGGTGTCCTCGTCCGGCGCGGTGCCGCGGAGCTTCGCGGTGAGGCGGTCCAGCATCGCGGCCAGCCGGTCGCGTTCCGCCGGATCCGCCGGGGTCTCGTCGAACCGCCGCTCCCACGCCGCCAGTTCGGCCTCCAGCGACGAGTCCGCCGCGAGGTGGTCGATCAGGTACTCGGCCACCGAGTGCGGCGTGGGGCGGTCGAAGACCAGCGAGGTCGGCAGCCGCAGCCCGGTGGCCGTACCCAGCCGGTCCCGCAGTTCGACGCCGGTCAGCGACTCGAAGCCCATGTCCTTGAACACCCGGTCCGGCCCGACCCGGTCGGTCTTGCGGTGACCGAGCACCGCCGCCGCCTCGGTGCGCACCAGGTCCAGCAGGAACGGGGTGCGCTTGCCGCGCGGCAGCCGCGCGAGGCGGTCCGGGAGGTCCACCGGCTCCGAAGCCGCGGCGGCCACCGGTTCCGGCGCGGCGGTCGCCGAGATCGCCGCCTGGGCCTTCGTCGGCCAGAACCGCTCCCGCTGGAACGGGTACGTCGGCAGCGCCACCGGGCGCGCACCGGTGCCGGTGAACACCTGCCGCCAGTCGACGGCCGTCCCGGTCACGTGCAGCCGGGCCAGCGCGGTCACCCACGCGGCCTCCTCGTCGCGGTCGCGGCGCAGCGCCGGGACGACCGCGACGGGGCTGCCCGGCGCGGAATCCCGCACCATGCCGGAGAGAACGCCGTCCGGGCCCAGTTCCAGGAACCGCGTCACGCCCTGCTCGTGCAGCGCGGCGACGCCGTCGGCGAAGCGCACCGGTTCCCGCACGTGGCGCACCCAGTACTCCGGGTCGGCCAGCTCGCCCGGCCGCGCGAGCCGGCCGGTCAAGTTCGACACCACCGGAATCCGCGGCTCGGCGAAGGTCAGACCGCCGACGACGTCGCGGAAGTCCGCGAGCATCGGCTCCATCAGCGGCGAGTGGAACGCGTGCGACACCCGCAGCCGGTTCGTCTTGCGGCCCAGGTCGGTGAAGTGCTCGGCGAGCGCGACGACCTCCTCGGCACCACCGGACACGACCACCGACTCGGGGCCGTTCACCGCCGCCAGCCCGGTGTTCGCCGTGAGCAGCGGGACGACCTCGCGCTCGGCGGCCTGCAGCGCCACCATCGCGCCACCGCCGGGCAGGTCCTGCATGAGCCTGCCGCGCGCCGCGATCAGCTTCGCCGCGTCCGGCAGCGACAGGGCTCCGGACACGTGCGCCGCCGCGACCTCGCCGACGGAGTGGCCGCCGACGTGGTCCGGGTGCACCCCGTGGGACTCGGCGAGCCGGAACAGCGCCACCTCGACGGCGAACAGCGCGGGCTGCGCGTTCCCGGTGCGGTCGAGCTCCTCGGCGTCCTCGCCCCAGATGACGTCGCGCAGCGGGCGGTCCAGGTGGCGGTCCAGTTCGGCCAGCACCTCGTCGAACGCCGCCGCGAAGACGGGGAAGCGGGCGTGCAGTTCGCGCCCCATGCCGAGCCGCTGCGAGCCCTGCCCGGAGAACACCACGGCCGACGAGCCCTCGGCCGACGAGCCGCGCGCCACCTCCACGGCGCCGTCCGCGGTGCTCAGCAGCACCGCGCGGCGTTCGAAGGAGGTCCGCCGCGTCGCCAGCGACCAGCCCAAGTCCACCGGCGAGGAGGTCCCCGACTCGGCGAGGTCCCCGACCTGGTCCAGCAGCGCGTCCAGCGCCGCGTCCGAGCGCGCCGAGACGGGCAGCGGCACGGCCGCCGGGACCACCGCGGGTTCGGATTCCTCTTGCGGCGCGGCGGGAATCGGCTGTTCGAGGATGACGTGCGCGTTGGTGCCGCTGATGCCGAACGACGACACCGCGGCGCGGCGCGGCCGGTCCCCGCGCGGCCACGGCGCGGCGTCGGCCAGCACCTCCACCGCACCGGAAGTCCAGTCCACCCGCGGGGACGGGCAGCGCATGTTCCGGATGCCCGGCAACCGGTCCTCGCCCAGCGCCAGCACCGTCTTGATCAGCCCGGCCATGCCGGCGGCGGCCTGCGCGTGGCCCAGGTGCCCCTTGACGGAGCCGAGCAGCAGCGGGATCTCGCGGTCCTGGCCGTAGGTCGCCAGCAGCGCCGCCGCCTCGATCGGGTCGCCCAGCGCCGTGCCGGTGCCGTGCGCCTCCACCGCGTCCACGTCGACGGCGGCCAGCCCGGCGTCGGCCAGCGCCTCCCGGATCACCGCCCGCTGCGCGGCTTCGCTGGGCGCGGTGAGCCCGGCGGACGCGCCGTCGGAGTTGATGGCCGAACCGCGCAGCACCGCGAGCACGTCGTGCCCGGCGGCGCGCGCCCGCGACAGCGGCTCCAGCAGCACCACGCCGACGCCCTCGGACCAGGCGGTGCCGTCGGCGTCGTCGGAGAACGGCTTGCAGCTCCCGTCGGCGGCGAGCCCGCCCTGCCGGGAGTAACCGACGAACGAGGCGGGCGTGGACATCACCGTCACCCCGGCGGCCACCGCCAGCGAGCACTCGCCCGCTTCGATGGACCGCGCCGCCGAGTGCAGCGCCACCAGCGAGGACGACGACGCGGTGTCCACCGTGACCGCCGGTCCCGCCAGGCCCAGCAGGTAGGCGAGCCGCCCGGAGGCGACCGCGGTGGACACGCCGGTCACCGCGTGCCCGCTCAAGTCCTCGGCGGCCCCGTCGGCGGCCACCGCGTAGTCCTGGCCGTGCAGGCCCGCGAACACGCCGGTGCGGGAGCCGCGCAGCGACGCCGGGTCGATGCCGGCCCGTTCGAACGCCTCCCAGGAGACCTCCAGCAGCAGGCGCTGCTGCGGATCCATCGCCAGCGCCTCGCGCGGCGAGATCCCGAAGAACTCGGCGTCGAATTCCGTCGCGTCCGGCAGGAAACCGCCGGAGTCGACGGCGCAGGCCTCGCGCAGCCCCGCCAGGTCCCAGCCCCGGTCCTCCGGGAATCCCGACGCAGCACCGGAATCGGAGGTGACCAGCTCCCACAGGTCCTCGGGCGACCGCACCGCACCGGGGAACCGGCACGCCATCGCCACCACCGCGATCGGGTCTGCCGCGGCCGGTGAATCGTCACCGGCCGGGATCGTCGTGCGCGGGATCGTCATGCGCTGCACCACCTCTGGCGAGAAGTCGGGCGGGACTGCACCACTCGACTGCGGAGCGTAAGTGCGCCACGGCTGTACTTTTCCCTAGAGCCGCAGGTCGAAGGCCCGAACCGCCCGGGCGAACCCGGATCGGTCCTGATCGCTTCCCGATCACCGACGCCACCGCTGAGCAGTGCTCACGCACCCGGCCCGTTAGCGGGAGCCCGGCGACGCCCGCGCGAAAACCGCTCCCGTGGCGAAGCCCACCCCGGCGAAAACCCGCGCGGTCGCCGCTGACCACCTGCCCTTGATCTCAGATTTGGAGGTGAGCGGCGTTCATGGTCGTTGTCCTGTCAGCGGCGGAGCCGCTGAGCAGTGACCGGCTTGAGCAAGTCGACCACCGGCGGGTTCTCAGCGGCTTCCTCGCGAGGACAGCGATTTCGCCGTGTAGGGAGCTACATGAGAAATCGATCCCGCAGCGAGGAAGCCGCTGAGGTTCCGCTACCCGACCCCTACGCAGGCCATACAAGCGGACTCCCCAACAGGACTAGGGATTCTCCGAATGTTGGTGTGGGAGAACAGTCTTCGTCTACTCCCGGCACTTCCCGCCGCCGGGATGCCGATCTCGCGAAGGGCGTGTTCATGGAGTCGACCCGGCGGCCGATCCTGTTCGTCAGCTACCCGGAGAGCGGTCTGCTGAACCCCCTGCTCGTGCTGGCCGAGGAGATGTCCCGGCGGGGCGTGCCGGACCTGCACTTCGCCACCGACGACAACCGGGCCGACGAGGTCGCGGCGCTGAAGGCCGACAGTCCCGTCGAGTTCGTCTCCCTCGGCCCGGTGGTGCCGGAGATGTCGGCGGTGACCTGGGACGACGAGACCTACGCGGACGTCACCCAGCGCTCCCGGTTCAAGGCGCACCGCGCGGTCATCCGGCACACCTTCTCCCCCGAGGCGCGCATCGACAAGTACCGCGCGCTGGAAGCCGCGGTCGAGGAGATCCGGCCCGCGCTGATGGTCGTGGAGAGCATGTGCTCCTACGGCTACGAACTCGCCATCACCAAGAACATCCCGTTCGTGCTCGGCGTGCCGTTCATGCCGAGCAACGTGCTCACCTCGCACGTGCCGTTCGGCAAGTCCTACACCGGGCCGAACTTCCCCGTCCCGCACTCGGGGCTGCCCTACGAGATGAACTTCCTGCAGCGGCTGACCAACAGACTGTTCAAGTGGCGCACCCTGGGCATGTTCATGACCGCGGAGCTGCGCGAGCGCGCCGCGCGGGACCAGCGGATCCGCGACGACCTCGGCGTGTCGAAGGAAGCGGGCGGGTTCATGTCCCGCATCGACCACGCGGCGATGGTGCTGTGCTACTCGGTGCGCGAGCTCGACTACCCGTTCACCCCGCCGGACACCATGCGCCTGGTGGGCACGATGGTGCCGCCGCTGCCGCAGGCACCGGACGACGACGGGCTGACCGAGTGGCTGTGCACGCGCGATTCCGTGGTGTACATGGGATTCGGCACCATCACCCGGCTCACCGCCGAGCAGGTCGAGGCGTTGCTGGAAGTCACCCGCAGGCTCGGTGAGCGCGGCACCCACGTGCTGTGGAAGCTGCCCGGCGAGCAGCAGCACCTGCTGCCGGACGAACTGCCCGCGAACCTGCGGGTGGAGAAGTGGGTGCCCTCGCAGCTCGACGTGCTCGCCCACCCCAACGTGAAGTTGTTCTTCACCCACGCCGGCGGCAACGCGTTCCACGAGGGCCTGCACTTCGGCAAGCCGCTCGTCGTCCGTCCACTGTGGGTGGACTGCGACGACCAGGCGGTGCGCGGCGCGGACTTCGGCGTCAGCCTCACCCTGGACCGGCCGGAGACGATCGACGTCGAGGACGCGCTGGACAAGCTCGTCCGGGTCCTCGACGACCGGTCGTTCCGCGACAACGCCCAGAAGTTCGGCCAGCTGCTCAACGACGCGGGCGGCCGGGAAGCCGCCGCCGACCTGCTGCAGGCGCTGCCCGCGCTCTCGGCGGAGAAGGCGAGCCTCTGATGCGCTACCCCGTTTCGAAGCCGTGGCTGCACGGGCGCGAGCTGGAGTACACCAGCGAAGCGATCAGCGAGAACTGGATCTCCTCGCAGGGGCCGTTCGTGCGGCGGTTCGAGGAGGAGTTCGCCCGCTACAACGGATCCGCGCACGGAGTGGCCTGCTCGTCCGGGACGACGGCGCTGACGCTGGCGCTGCGGGCGCTCGGCGTCGGCGAGGGCGACGAGGTGATCGTCCCCGAGTTCACCATGATCGCCTCGGCGTGGGCGGTGACCTACACCGGCGCCACTCCGGTGTTCGTGGACTGCGGCGACGACCTCAACATCGACGTCGCGCGGATCGAGGAGAAGATCACCCCGCGCACCAAGGTGATCATGCCGGTGCACATCTACGGCAGGCGCTGCGACATGGATCCGATCATGGAGCTCGCCTACGAGTACAACCTGCGCGTGGTGGAGGACTCCGCGGAGGCGCACGGCGTCGCGCCGGTCGCCGACATCGCGTGCTTCTCGCTGTTCGCCAACAAGATCATCACCGCGGGCGAGGGCGGGATCTGCGTCACCGACGACCCGCGGCTGGCCGAGCAGATGGCGCACCTGCGCGGCATGGCGTTCTCCCGCGACCACAGCTTCCTGCACAAGAAGCTCGCCTACAACTTCCGGATGACCGCGATGCAGGCCGCGGTCGCGCTCGCCCAGACCGAGCAGCTCGACCACATCCTCGCGGTGCGCCGGGACATCGAGAAGCGCTACGACGACGGGCTGCGCGACGTCGACGGCATCACCCTGATGCCGCCGCGCGACGTGTTGTGGATGTACGACCTGCGCGCCCGCGACCGCGAGGGCCTGCGCGCCTTCCTCGCCGAGCACGGCGTGGAGACCCGGCTGTTCTTCAAACCGATGAGCCGCCAGCCCGGCTACCTCGACCCGGACTGGCCGTCGCTCAACGCCACCCGGTTCAGCGAGGACGGGCTCTACCTGCCCACCCACACCGGTCTGACCGCCGACGACCAGGACTACGTCGTCGGCAAGGTGCGCGAGTTCTACGCCGCGAACTGACCGCAGCAGCACCCGACGATGGAGAGCGGATCATGGCCGACGTGGTCGACTTCCCGTTGCGCCGCCCCGGCGCGTCGTTCCCGCCCGCCGAGTACGCGGGCTTCCGGGAACAACCCGGCCTGGTGCGTTCCAGGCTGCCCACCGGCGCCGTCGTGTGGCTGGTGACGCGGCACGAGGACGTGCGCGCCGTGCTCACCGACCGGCGAGTCAGCTCGAACCCGACACACGTTGGATTCCCCAGCCTGCTCGGCAAGACCGGCGGCGTGCCCTCCCCCGACACCATGCCCGGCTGGTTCGTCGCGCTCGACCCGCCGGACCACGACCGGTTCCGCAAGACGCTGATCTCCGAGTTCTCGGTGCGCCGGATCAGGGAGATGCGCCCCGCCATCGAGCAGGTCGTGCACGACCGCATCGACGCGATGCTCGCCGCGGGCGACACCGCGGACCTGGTGGCGGACTTCGCGCTGCCGGTGCCGTCGCTGGTGATCTCCAGCCTGCTCGGCGTGCCGAAGGCGGACCGGGACTTCTTCGAGGCCAAGACCCGGACCCTGGTCAGCACCACCGCCACCGACCAGGAGCGCGAAGCGGCCACCAAGGAGCTGCTGCGCTACCTCAACCGGCTCATCTCGCTCAAGCAGAAGCGCCCCGCCGACGACCTCATCAGCCGGCTGCTGGCGGCGGGCACCATGTCCGCCGCGGAGCTGTCCGGGGTGTCCATGCTGCTGCTGATCGCGGGGCACGAGACGACGGCGAACAACATCGCGCTCGGCGTGCTCACGCTGCTGATGCACCCGGAGTGGATCGGCACCGAGGGCGTCGTGGAGGAGCTGCTGCGGCTGCACTCCGTCGCCGACATCGTGGCGCTGCGGGTGGCCGTGGAGGACCTGGAGATCAGCGGGCAGACGATCAAGGCAGGCGAGGGGATCGTGCCGCTGGTCGCCGCGGCCAACCACGACGAGGAGGCCTTCGGCTGCCCGCACCGGTTCGATCCGTCGCGCTCGGCGCGGCACCACGTGGCGTTCGGCTACGGCGTGCACCAGTGCCTCGGGCAGAACCTGGTGCGCGGCGAGATGGACCTCGCCTACCAGGTGCTGTTCGACCGCATCCCTAAGCTGGAGTTGGCGAAACCGGTGGACGAGCTGCCGTTCAAGTACGACGGCGTGCTGTTCGGGCTGCACTCGCTGCCGGTTCGCTGGTGACCACGCACCGTTCCCGAAGGAGACCCATCACATGCTCAAGATCATCGCGGACACCGAGCGCTGCGTCGGCGCCGGACAGTGCGTGCTGTCCGCGCCCGACGTGTTCGACCAGGACGACGACGGCGTGGTGACGCTGCTCGACGAGACCCCCGGCGCGGAGCACGCCGACGACGTGCGCCAAGCGGCCCTGATCTGCCCCTCCCAGGCGATCACCGTCCAGGAGGCCTGACCGGCTCGCGCATACCCGACCAGTGCGGGGCGTCCTGACGGGGCGCCCCGCACTCGTGTTTCCGGCGGTGGCACGCCCGCCTGCGGTGCAGGTCACTTTGTTGTGGAGCGGGTGCTCCATTACGGTGACGGCATGCCCAGGCCCCGCGTGCACGATCTCGACCAGGTCCTCGACGTCGCTGAGCGGCTCGCCGTGGAGGTCGGGCCGGAGCGGTTGACGGCGCGGCTGCTGTCGGCGGAGACCGGGGTGCCCAACGGGGCGATCTACCACGCCTTCGGCTCGTTGGCGGCGCTGCGCGGGCGGATGTGGCTGCGGGCCGCGACGGACTTCCTCGACCTGCAGACGACGCTCATCGATCAGGCACTCGGCGACGCTCCCGGATTCGAGGCGGCGGCGAACGCGGTGGTCGCCGCCGCCGACGCGCCCGCGCGGTTCGCGGAGCAGCGCCCGGCCGCCGCCCGGATGCTCCTGACGGTGCGCCGGGAGCAGCTGCTCGGCCCCGACCTGCCCGGCGAGCTCGCGGACGCGCTGCTCGGGCTGGACCGGAGGCTGGTCGCCGAAGTGCTGTGCCGGTTGGCGTCGGCGCTGTGGTCGCGGCGCGACGGGCGCAGCGTCGAGGTGGTCACGACGTGCGTCGTGGACCTGCCGACGGCGCTGCTGCGCCGGGACCTCATCCAGGTCGGCGCGGACGGCGCGCCGCGGATCTCCGACGACGTGCGGGCCCGCCTCGACGCCGCGGTGCGCGCGATCCTCGCGCTGGACCCGCCCGCCCCGGCGAACCGGGGCTCCCACCCCGCGTAGCGGCGAAGCCGCCGAACACCGCCCAAGCTGGTCGCACGACCCGGAAACCCCTGCGAGAGAGGATCACCATGCCCGCGCTGCACGAGGACGACGGCGTTTTCACCCTGGACCTCGGAGACGACGAGAACAGGTTCTCCCCGGACTGGCTGCAGGCCGTGAACACGTCGCTGGACACCGTCGTCGAAGCCTCCGGCGCGCTGGTCACCACCGGCCACGGCAAGTGCTACTCCAACGGCCTCGACCTGGAGTGGATCGTGCGGCACCCCGAGGAGCTGCCGTCCTACCGCACCGAGGTGCAGGAACTGCTGGCCCGCGTGCTCACCCTGCCGGTCCCGACGGTCGCGGCGGTCAACGGCCACGCGTTCGGCGCGGGCGCGATGCTGGCCGTGGCCCACGACTTCCGGGTGATGCGCGCCGACCGCGGCTTCTTCTGCTTCCCCGAAGTGGACATCGACGTTCCGTTCACGCCGGGCATGGCCGCGCTGATCCAGCACAAGCTCACCCCGGCCGCCGCGATCGCGTCGATGACGACGGGACGGCGCTTCGGCGGGACGCAGGCCCGCGAGCTCGGGCTAGTGGACGAGACGGCCGCCGAGGGCGCGGTGGCGAGCAACGCCGCGGAGCTCGTGCGCCCGCTGGCGGGCAAGAACCGCGACACCCTCGGGACGATCAAGACCACCATGTTCGGCGCGACGGCCGCCCTGCTCCGCGCCGCCGAACCGGCCGCGCAGCCCTGATCCCCACGACCGAAACCGGACTCGGGCCGCCCGAGCCGGCCTGGAAGGTAGCGATGCCCAACCCCGATTCGACCGCACCGCACTGCCCGCCGGAACTGCTCCAGGGGGCGAAGAAGGTCTCCGTGCGGCCGGGTTTCACCGGTCTGCTGTGGACCGATGTGCGCGCCCGGCTCTCCGAGCCTGCCCGGCAGTACCTGCGCCGCACGTTCCCGGCGGTCGCGGTCCGGACGTTCACCGGTACCGACGAGGCGTACTGGCAGGAGTGGCTGACCGACGAGAAGCTCGATCAGCTCTCCGGACTCGTCATCGCCCTCGACGGCGACGGGGTTCCCGCCGGGTGGGTGGCCGGCAACGACCGGGAGTTCGGCGGGCGCACCTGCTTCTACGCCAATTCCGCTGGAGTGCACCCGGACCACCAGGGCACCGGGATCTCCAGCACCCTCTGGCGCGCGCTGCTGCGCGCGGCGATCGCCAAGGCCGCGCCGCGCAGCCTGCACGCGGTGATGCGCACCGCGAACCCGCTGGTCTACAGCGGGTGGTCGGCCGCCACGGGTCGCGACGACACGACCTGGCCCGCGCCGGGCAGGGAGATCCCGGAGCACGTCCGGCGCATCGCGGCGGACGCCGCGGCCGACCTCGGCCAGGCCGACCGGCTGGACCCGGCCACCTCGGTCATCACCGACGCCTACGAATCCGAGCTGTGGACGGAACGTCCGACCTCGCACCGCGCGGAGCTCGACGAGTGGTTCGCGGAACTGCTCGGCCCGCGCGACGCGGTGCTGCTCGTCGTCGCGTTCCACCCGGTCAGCCTGATGACCCACTTGGTGCTGCACCAGGTCCGCCGCAGCCTCGGCCTGCGCAAGAGCACCTCATCCCGCAGCGCCCGCACATGACCGGCCAGGACTCGATCCCCAACGGCATATCTCCGCAGAGTGCGATGTCGCCGTGCGAGACACGGACGACAGCGCGAAACCGCCCCGAGGTGAACCGAGCTCCCGATCAGCACCACAGGAACGGCGAGGCCGAATCCCTAGCGGCCGAAGGCCGTGCCTGTATTCGCGAAGCGAATAGCCCACGTCCACAAGCCGACCACCGGCGGGTTCTCAGTCGGTCTCTCGCGAGGACAGCTTTTTCCCTCGTGGCGGAGCCACTCGGGAAAAAGATACCGCAGCGAGAGACCGACTGAGGTTAAGATAGGGAGAGAGTCGG